>JAFIHK010000156.1 GCA_017848635.1 Bacteroidales bacterium
AACAGCTGTAAGCTCTCTTGCTCTGTCGTTTCTGAAGTTGAAGAATATAACTACATCCCCCTCCGAGATTGTTGCCAACGGCTTTCCGTTAGCGTCAACCGCAACCAATGGTTTAACAAATTCGTCGGTAATATCGTTGTCGTAGCTCTTTTGCATTGCATCGGCCCCATTTGTAAAGTGCTCACCCTCTCCGTTTACCAGCAGGTCGTATGCCAGTTTTACTCTCTCCCATCTTTTATCGCGGTCCATTGCATAGTAGCGTCCAATGATCGAGGCAATCTTACCGGTTGTCTCCGAGAGGTGTTTGTCAAGTTGTTCGATATATCCCTTTCCGCTCTTCGGGTCGGTATCGCGACCATCCATAAAGCAGTGTACAAAAACCTTCGATAATCCCATCTGCTCTGCTACTTTCGTGAAGGCAAAAAGATGCTCCATTGAGCTGTGAACTCCGCCATCCGACACCAATCCCAGGAAATGTACAGCTTTATTGTTGGCAGCTGCATATTCATAGGCATTTTTAATTTCGGGATTTTCAAGCAATCTGTTTTCGCGGCAGGCTTTGTTGATTTTAACCAGATCCTGATAGACCACTCTACCGGCTCCGATATTCAGGTGACCAACCTCCGAATTACCCATCTGCCCGTCGGGTAATCCAACATACTCCCCGCATGCCATAAGTTTGGAAACGGGATACTGTTCTTTAAGTTTGTCTACATTCGGTTCTCCCTGTATATAAATGGCATTGGATTTATCGTGTTTACCCTCTCCCCATCCGTCGAGGATCATTAAAAGTACCTTTTTATTCATAATTATATTTACATTTGTTGGTTACATAAATCGTGGCAAAGTTATACAAATATGCACAAAAAGGAAAACAGAAGAAGGAGTTCAAAGTTCAAAAAGGGGAGCAAAGTTGTTGCTCCGAAGCAGAGGGAGGAGCTCACCGGAAAGGTGAGTATGACGAGAGAGGGCTTTGCATTCATAATTACCGATAAAAACGAAGATGACGTCTTTGTAGGCGCCCGCAAACTCCGGGGTGCTCTCCATAATGATATCGTAAAATATATCGTTACAAAAAACGGTTCCGGAATAAGGAAGAAAGAGGGTGAGGTGACTGCAATTGTCGAGCGGTCAAAAACTCCTTACACCGGTATTCTTCAGATCTCAAGGAGAGAGGCCTGGGTCATTATTGAGAACAGAAACATGCCATATGATATCAAACTGATCGACGATATGGTCAGCAAAGAGGACAATGGCAAAAAGGTAGCTGTAATTGTTGAGAGCTGGCCATCAAAATCTCCGGCTCCTTTGGGGAGAATAACTCAAATTCTTGGAGTTCCCGGAGAGAATGATACCGAAATGCACGCCATTCTTGCCGAATACGGCCTGCCATACAGATTCGAACCGGTTGTTGAAGAGGAGGCTGCTTCAATTCCGGAAATAATTGACGAAGAGGAGACAAGGCACAGACGCGATTTCAGGAAGATCCCGACTCTGACGATAGATCCAAAGGATGCAAAGGATTTCGATGATGCTATATCTCTTTTACCGCTTGAAAACGGGAACTGGGAGGTTGGGGTTCACATTGCAGATGTTACACACTATGTCAGACCTGGTTCTATCCTGGATAAAGAGGCATATGAGAGAGCCACTTCGGTTTATCTGGCCGACCGGACAGTCCCTATGCTTCCCGAAAAACTCTCAAACAGGCTCTGCTCGTTGAGGCCGAATGAGGAAAAACTCTGTTTTTCCGCTGTTTTCGAGATCACAATTAAAGGAAAGGTTCTCTCAAAATGGTTCGGAAGAACAGTTATTGAATCCGATTACCGATTCGATTATGAGCAGGCACAGCAGATAATTGAGGGCGGAGAGGGCCCTATGAAGAACGAAATTCTGACTCTTCATAAAATAGCCTCGCAACTAAGAGATGAAAGGTTTAAAAAGGGAGCCATAAGCTTCGAAAGGCCCGAAATGAAGGTCGAAGTAGATGAGAATGGAAAACCTGTCAACATATATTCAAAAATAAGCAAGGAATCCAACTGGCTTATTGAAGAGTTTATGCTCCTGGCAAATCGGGAGGTTGCTACCTTCATCGGCAAACCTAAAGTCGAAAAGGATATTACTGCCAAAACCAAAACTTTTGTATATAGAGTTCACGAAGAGCCGAATCCCGATAAAATTTCAGCCCTCAGAAGCTTTATTCACCATTTTGGATATAAGCTTAATCAGGCTAAAAATGCAAGAGAGCTTTCAAAATCAATAAATAATCTGCTCGAGAGCGTAAAGGGGAAACCCGAAGAGGGAGCAATTGAGATCTTCGCCCTTAGATCTATGGCAAGAGCGGTATATTCAACCGACAATATAGGGCACTACGGACTGGGATTCGAATACTACACGCACTTTACATCTCCAATCAGGCGCTACCCCGATATGATGGTTCACAGATTACTGGCTCACTATATGTCTAAGGGCAAATCCGAAAGCAAATCCAAGTATGAGGAGTGGTGTAAATACTCTTCGGAGAGAGAGCAGATTGCTGCAGAGGCAGAGAGAGCAAGTATCAAGTATAAGACTGTAGAGTATATGCAGGAGAGGATCGGGCAGATATTTGAAGGGACTGTTTCGGGTGTTACAGAGTGGGGAATGTATGTGGAAATTGATGATACCAAAGTAGAGGGAATGATACCTCTGCGTGAAATAAAAAATGACTACTTCGTTTTTGACGAAGAGTCATATACTCTTACCGGAAAGAGAACTAACCGCAAGTTTACACTGGGTAGCCGGGTGAAAATCAGAGTTGAGAAAGCAAATCTTGAGCAGCGACTACTCGATTACTCGCTTATTTGGGAGCAAGCTCAACAGTAAAGTGCCTCATTATTGGGGCCTCCTTTACGATTTTATATCCGCTTCTGATTTTATCGCGCCTGTCGTAAACATTCTTTAATGCTACAGCAATATAGTCCATATGGCTGTTGGTATATACCCTGCGAGGAATTGCCAGCCTCAGGAACTCAAGCTCCGGAAAACGGTTTTCGTGGGTAACAGGATCCCTGTC
>JAFIHK010000157.1 GCA_017848635.1 Bacteroidales bacterium
CTTCCACTTCCGTTTTTGTCTGCCACGAATATATCGCCATCGTATAAAACCTCGGGCTCGTTACCGAAAACCACGGTTGAATCAAGCACGAACCGCTTTAAAACAATTTTCTCGATATTTTCGTAAAATATATCAGCATCTCGGTCAGCATCAAAAATTACATCTGCTGCTCTCTTATCAGTATTATCGATGCAAGAAACCACAGTTATCAAAATTATAAAAATAAGCACTTCTAATCTTTTGGTCATAAGCATATTAAATGAATATATAATATTGTTATTCAATTACTTCTTACAGATTTAATTTTTCTGAAATACAGGAAGAAATATAAAAATTCCTAAAATGGAGAAGAGTAATCCACCCATTGTTCCTACTGCGAAAGCAAACCAGAAAACCTCATTTTTACCGTCGGAGAGAAATGGAATGAGACCTAATGTCGTACTAAGGATGGTGAGCAATATCGGGATAATCTTTATATTGAAGGCCTTTAACCAGCACTTTACCGAGTTGTTGAATCTTCGTTCTCCCCTTTTAAGAATATTATATTGGTTAATCAGGTAAACACCGGCATTAACTGAGATACCGCTTAACATTATCATTGCCGCAAGTCCACCCTGGTCAAAAGTATATCCGGTAATGTAAAAGGTCAGGAAGAGTCCCACAAAAGCGACGGGGATAAGAGAGATAATTATAATCGGCTGGATTAAGGACTCAAAAAGAATTGCTCCTATCGTAAAAATTATTGCAATGACAATGAACAATATCCAATAATTGTCGGTTGATCCGTAGAATCCGGGAAGGTTATCCTCCTTAGCAGAGAATCCCATTGGTAGGCTTGAGTTCAATCTATCGATCTCTCTTGTAGATACCTTTTTTGCAAGTTCGTATGGGCCGATAAAGTCATATGCTACAGTTAGATAGTAAACCTGGTCCTGTTTGTAAATGTCATTTCCGGTCCTCCTCTTCTCAATCGATCCAAGTTCGGAAAACTTTACAGATCTTCCTCCGATCTCAATATGCTCATTTTCTAGATTCCATACATCAAAGTCTCTCTTGTTGCCGGAGAGAAGCTTAACTTGTCTGCTTTCGCCATCTTTAGATATCGTTCCGGCAGAGAAGTAACCAATCTCCCTATTAAGCGAATAATATGTATCTGTCGTACCGATTCCCATCAGAGCCAGCCTCTCCGGGTCATAACCGATAAAGTACTCAATTCTCGACAGAGCCGTACCCCATCCCACCTCTCCGAATACCCCAGGTTCGCTGACCCTAATGTTTTCCGAGAGCTTTTTGACCGATTCAAGCGCATACCCGTAAAGCTTATCGTAATTATAGCCGGTAATTACAATTCTTTGACTCTTGTAGCCACCTGCTCCCACATTATTGCTGAATCCATTCTCATCTATACCATAGACACTCCAGTTGGCGCCTCCGAAATCGATAGCTTTACTTATCACGCTGTTTTTTAAATATAGAGGGAAGCCACTGTTTTCAACACCCTCTTTGAAAGTGACTATTATCTGACCGTTCTTATAGGATGTAATCTGAGTTTTAAAAATATCAATCTCTTCGAATTGAGCAAGATAATTTTCCATATAGACCATGATTTCATTCAGTTGCACAATGGTGCAGCCGTCGGGCATCGAGGCCTGGATGTAAAGAGTTGCCCTTTGAGGTTCTCTGTATATATTCCTTCCCTTCATATTTTCGGAAAAGAGCCTGATTGTACCTCCCAGAATCTTTTCGGCAGGGCTTTTCAGATTATTTCTGTAGAATTCGCTCCCGAAAGTATGATTATAGATTTTCGACCAAAAGTCGCTTTTATTCTCGATCTTCTCAGGCAAGAGGTTCAACGGTACTCCAAAACTCAAAATAAGGATGAAGATGAAAAACAATCTGTGCCTGCGACCAAACAGAATGAATCTCTCATATATGCCGTTTAGTTTGACCACTCTTCGCCTGCCGGAAACCTTCATTCTACTATTAATTCCTCTAAGCGGGAATTTGTCGATGAGTGCCGGAATAAGAAAGAGTGCAATTAGTAGCGATACCAACAGATTGATTATTATGACAACCGAAAAATCAAATAGATTCATACGGGAGTTCTCCGGCAGGAAAAATATCACGGATAGGGCTCCGGCGGTAGTAAGTAAGGCAGCGAGGATCGCTACGAATACCTTTCTGTCCCTGAAATAGCCGTAGTGTGATATCATTATGATCGATGAATCTATAACCATTCCGAGAGATACAGTTATGCCCGCAAGTGAGTAGATATGGATCTCTACTTTGAGCAGATAGTAAAAAATGAAGGCTATGGCTATATTTGCCAGCAGTGTGGCAAGAATTACCGTGAGATATCTTGGGCTCTTTGTCGTCACAGCTATGAAAACAAGAAGTATCAAAACAGATAAAATGGTTCTGCGCAAGATCTTGTTCAGCTCCTTGTAGAGGAAATCGGATGCATCGTATGTTAACATAGCCGAAAAATCCTGTGGAAAGTGGTGGGAGAGCTCTTTCATCGTCTCCTTGAGCTGATTACACAGTACAATCGTATTTGTACCCTTCTCCGGGAAAATAGTGAAATTTACTGTGTTAAGTCCATTTACCCTGTAGTAGTATGAAGGGCTGTCCTGTTTGGTTTTGATTGAGGTGACATCTCCCAACCTTATGATTCTACCTCCGGCATTACCTACCGGAAGCTCCATCAGCTCCTTATCGTTGCTTTCGGAGGAGATTAACAGAGTTGTTCCATTATGATCTCCTATCACCTCCTTTTTCCCGGAGAAGTAATTAATTGCAGAAATTATCTGCGAGGTGGAAATAGAGTAGAGCTTCAGTTTTTCTGGTGAATATGATATCTCAATAATTTCCGGAGTTGCTCCCGAAATAAGAGCGCTTCCTGCTCCGTCTACCCTGGTTATTGCTGGAAGGATATTTTCCTGCACATACTCGTCAATCTTGTTTGTACCCATCGCGGCATTCACTGTATAGATAAGTACAGGGAGCTGATTCTCTCCCGAAGTTGAAGCGGATATAGAGGGATAGGTGATCTCCTCGGGTAGTTTGGGATAGAGTCTTCTGATAAGAGAGGCAATCTCATATCTTACGGCTTCGGTTTTTACGCCCTGTTTTAGAAAAATTGTGACAATACCTCTCTCTTTTGATGAAACCGATTTGGTATTTTGCACACCTGTAACCGATGCTATTGCCCCCTCTATCTTTGAGGTTGCTTCAGCTTCAATCACTCTGGCCGAAGCTCCCGGCCAGCTGAACGATACATTAAGGGTGGATTGCTTGATTGTCGGGGTGTACTGCACATTCAGCAATGGAGCAATTGATGCACCGGCTATCGTGAGCACTACAAAAATCAGTATTACCGAAAATGGGGGCAATCTCATACTCGTTTACTCTTATATATAGTGTAGTAGAATACTGGAATAAAGAAGATGCTTACAATTGTACCTATTATCATCCCTCCTATAAGGGCAAGAGAGAGAGGATATTGAAGGTCGGACCCTAGATTCCCTCTTACAAGGAACGGGGCAATTGCAAGAATTGTTGTCAGGCTTGTCATTATAATGGGTTTCAATCTCCGGTTCCCTCCGGTAAAAATTGCGCGAAGGAGCGGGTACCCCTCCCTCCTCAACCGATTAATCGTATCTACTTTTAGTATTGAGTCGTTAATTATAATACCGCTCATTACAACAAGCCCTATCATAGACATAAGATTCAATCCAGAACCGAAAAGCCAGAGAAAAAGGAATGCGCCCATTACATCGACAAGCAGCTCCGAAAGGATAATTAGTGGTTGAATTAATGATTCGAACTGGGCGGCAAGAATGAAAAAGAGCAGGAGAAATGCTACAGTGAATATAATAAAGAGTTCTCCTATCATCTGCCTATTGGAGAAATAGCTGCCACTGAAACGTACGTCGAACCCGTTGTCGGAGGATGCGATCTCTCCGATAACCCTCATTACCTCTTTTGCTTTGTTGTCCGGAACGGTAAGATTAAGAGGATAGTAGCTCCCCTCTGTGCCTGAGATGATAGTTTTCAGATCCCTTACTCTTGTTTCCGAAATTACTACGCTTAAAGGAATCTCAACACCATCAGAGTTACGGGCCTTAATTGCCAGCAGATCGCTCTCTCCCTTTTCAGAACCCAAGATCATAGGGACAGAGTAGTTTCCGTAATTTATTGTCAAAAGCCGATTCTCCCTGGTAGCACTTTTGAGTACTTTATATATTTCTGAGTATGAGAGTTTGTACAGAGAAAGTAACTCCGGGTCAATACGGTATAATATCTGCTCCTGCCACATAACCGGCTCTATGTATGTGTCGGATAAAGAGGAGGATATGCGGTTGAGAAACAGATTGAGCCTGTCCGGTTCCGGATTCTTTCCATCCCTGCTATAAATTTTAGCCACAAGATTGTACTCTTTATCCTCGAATATCATATTGAAAATATTGTCGGAGGGGGCGAATCTGAATGAAGCGGAGGAGTACTCTTTTTTAACCTTTTCCGAGAGTACTCTCTCTATTTCGCTTAAACGGGATGGTGATGTAGCTTTTACATAAAGAAGTGCTCCGGATGATGTGAGTTCGGGAGTGTGCGGAAGGATAAACTGTTGTCTGCCTGCCAACCAGATAGTTGTTCCGGAGATATCTCCGATCGAAGCCGAAATTGAGCTCATCCTGCTGTCATTAACCGATATCGAAACCGGCTCATTCCAGTCTATCTGTAATATGGTGTCATCTCTTGTTACCGGAGGGAGTTTAGATTTGTCCAGCACTCCGTATAGTATGAAAGTTAATGGAATTGCAGTTAGAAAGAGAATCCACACCAACTTCTGATGTCTGAAAACCCAAACAAGCCCCTTTTCGTAAAATCTGTCGTAGTCTATGTGCCATTTTGCGGGTAAAATATTGATTTTTCCCGCATCAGCCCGCTTGCCGAAAAGCAGATAGTAGTATACCGGGATTACAAATACAGCCACTCCGAGTGACGAAAAGAGTCCGATAGTCACACCCATCGCCTGATCATAGAATAGCGATCCGGCTATACCGCTCAGGAATACAAGAGGAACGAATACCGAGCAGGTTGTAAGTACTGAACTTATCATAGGTGCGACAACCTCCGATACTCCCTTTATTACAGCACTCCTTAATGGTTCGCCCCTCTCCCGCATTTGGGTAATATTGTCAATCACAATGATTGAGTTATCTACCATCATCCCAATACCAAGCATCAATCCGGAGAGTGAAATTACATTCAAGGATATGCCTGCTATGTAAAAAAACAATAGGGAGACAATAAGGGAGAGCGGGATAGATATAGAAATGAGTAATGGGTTGCGGTAATCCTTTAGAAAGAGGAATATTATAAATATTGCAAGGATTGCTCCAATTACAATATTCCCCTTGAGATTCGAAATTGAATACTCAAGCAGTTGAGTTTGATCCCTGTTAATAGAGAACTCAATATCGGGATACTCTTTCGAGAAATCGTTCATAAGCTCGTCCAGACCGGTTTTAAGGTATGACATCTTAGAATCTGCCTGCTTTATAACAGCTAGCATTACCGATCTTTTTCCGTTTAGCTTTATAACGCCTCCATCTTCGGTAGGTCTCTCCACTACAGATGCTAAATCCGAAAACTTATATACCCTTCCGTTTATATTAAGATTAATATCCTCTACATCCTCCTTAGAACGGATCTCCGTCATAAATCTAACATCCCACAGGTAGTGTCCGTCGCGCAGGGAGAGATTCCCGAGCTTCAGATTGTTATTTGCAATTGCGCTCTCCAGCTGGGCAGATGTGACACCCATCGAGCTCATCTTGTCGTCGTCGGGAGTGATTATTATTTCGGGAAGAGAGAGCCCGCTTATATCTACCATTGCTACCTCCGGTATCTGCTCTATCCTTTTTGAAATTACATCGGCCGCAAATCTACTTAGATCGGAAAAATCTTCGCTGTAACCACTTCGGGATGTAATGTTTACAAAGAATGCCGGGATATCGGTTGCGCTTGCCTTTATCACCCTGGGTCGGTCGATATCGCGCGGAATTGTTGCAACCACTCGGTCTATATACTCATTAACCTCAACAAATAGAAAGTTTATGTCGGAGCCGTGGCGGAACTGTAAAAATATATTCCCGTTATTATTGCCCGATTCACAGCGGATCTCCTCAAGCGAGGGAAGCTGCATAAGCTGGTTTTTTATAGGGGAGAGGAGTTTTGAATCGACCTCTCTGGCCGAGTACCCCTTTGCCTCCACCTGAACGGTGATCCTAGGTATAGCAACATCGGGCATTAGCGAGACAGGAAGCAGCCCCAGTGCCACGGCTCCCAATACGAACACCGATATTACCGTCATCGTGACGGCGATCGGTCTGTCAATCAGTTTGCCGAACATACTATTTAGATTTTATTTCAACATTTGAACCATCGGCAAGATTGAGATTCCCCGAAACAATTATAATGTCGCCGGCATTGAGCTCTGCATTCTTGTCGGCATTTGCTCTGATGGCGTGAGATGTGCTATTGGACAACTCTACGGTAACATAGGTCCACATTGCCTTGCCGGTACTCCTGTCGAGCCGGAATACCACATCGAAATTGTCCCTCATAACAACAGCCCCTTTAGGAACCACAAGCTTACCCGGGACCATATTGTCAATAACCACCTTCACATTCATACCCTCCATAAGTTTACCGTTAGAATTCAGTACAACTGCCTTGACCATTATCTGACCCCTCTCATCGACAACCGGATTTATCTGATCTACATACCCCTCGTAGTACCCCTCAGTGTCGGTAAACGGCCGAACCTTTACCCGGCTTCCCTTACGGACATAACCCAGCTCCGATTCAAGAATATTGAAGTCTGTTTCAAATTTTTTATCGTCAATAATCGTACAAAAGACCCCCGAAGAGTTTTCAAAACACTTCTTTGAGATATTTGCAACCTTTCCCGAAATGGGGGCAATCAGTTTAAGATTCTCTAGGGTGGCAGATGCATTTTTCAGGTCGCTTAAGGCGCTTTTATAACCCGACCTGATCTTGATTATCTCAAGCATATCCTTTGGAACCCCCGAAGAATCCCTGCCATATCCGTAACCTATGAGAGCATCTGCAAAATCGAGCTTAGCCTTGTCCATTTTAAGGAGTGCAGATTCGTACTGGAGCTTGGCAAGTTTGTCGTCGAGTGTAGCTATAACTCCCCCACTGGAGATATAATCTCCGTTGTTGACAGATATCTTTGCTATAACACCATCGTTTCTGAAAGTGAGCTCACTTTTCGTAACAGCCCTTAGCCTGCCGTTACTTATTATCTCTTTTTCAAATACTCCCCGTTTCAACAGGATTGTATCTACAATATTGGGTTTTGCGGTATAACCCGCTTTGGCCGCTTCATCGGCGCCGCCACCCTTACTCTCTCTGCCACTACAGGAGAGAAGAAGAGGAACAATTGCAAACAGTGCTATTTTTTTCATCTCGAGGTATTTTATTCACCGGTAAGTTTATTGAAATCGGCAGATATATTCTTGTTGTTCAGATAATCATAAAGAGTAACTCTTCTGATTGTGTAGTAAAGTCTCCAGAATTCGCTGATATCGTTCAGGCGCCTCAGGGCAGCCTCATCTTTGGCCGATAATATATTGTTAAGTTCCATAACTCCAAGAGAACCGTTCCTGAATCGCTCCTGAGAAACGGTGTAGTTGACCCTGGCAATAGAATCTGCCTTAGCCGATACTTCACACTGTGATAATTGGTTGTTAAACTTAAGAACGGTCAGCAAAACATTCTGGCGAAAATTCATCCTGGACTGATCTACCTGAGTTTTGATCACCTCCTCTTTTGATTTTGCAAGTTTGACCTTTCCCCTGCCGAGCCCCCAGTCGATAATAGGCAGAGAGACGCTGAGCCCCAAGAGCTCCTGATCCATCGGATTTCTGTATGCACCCAAGGCGCTGCTGCTCTTCTGAGTGAGGCCGAACTGTGCATAAAACATTGCCTGTAGCCCCTTGGAGGCCTTTGCCTCAGCCACGCTCTGACCGGCACTCAAAAGACTAAGTTCATTGCCAATCTCCTCCGAAGAGTTCTCCAAAGCCCGGTTATATACATCTTCGTATGATAAGTTGACAACAGGCAGATATTCAGGGGCGGAGAGCAGAAGATCGGCATTGTCGTTGAATCCCAAGTATGAGCGTAGTGCAAGCATTGCCGTTTCGAGTAAAACAGATGCGTCGTTTAGAGCGAGTTTGTCGTTATTGTACCTGAGTTGAAGCTGAAGCAGGTCGGACTGATTTATTGAACCTATCTTATACCGCTCCTCTGCCATTTTAACTGCCATTTCAGAGAAGCTGAGGTTCTTCTTAGCAAGGTCAAATGAGGTTTGTGCACCAAGTGCATTAAAATAGAGAGTCACCGATTGCAGATAGATCGATTCCATAGATTCGAGATAGACCCTCTTTGCAATTTCGAATCTCTTTGGTTCTATCTTTTTATCCCATTTAAATGAGTTAAATGAGTTTATCGGTTGGCTATAGTAGATATAAACCGGGTTTGAATAGAACGTCACAAGTTTGTCCGGGGAGAACTGATCCAGCCTGTTGAGGCTTGATGAGACCGAAATACTCCCGCCGGTAAGAGCTATATTCTGGCTGACGGATAGAGAAAGAGAGTTCTGCAGATTATCGTTTTGGACATAATTGATAGCACCTGTTTCATAATTCTGCAGCGAAACGAGGGAGCGGTTGTATTTTCCGGCAGATGCATTAAGTGTGGCAGATGGGAGGAGTTGTGCCTTATATGTGCAGAATTGCCAGTAACTTGTGAGAAAATTGTATTTAGCCGCGACTGCTGCCGGAGATTGTTCCGACGCTGTTTTAATCAGTTCGTCAAGAGACAGACGCATACTCTGTTTCTGAGAAAATGCCGAAGTTGAGGATATAGAAAATAGCAGGCAGCCTAAGATCCAACCAGTGTACTTAATCATCTCTTCTTAAATTAATTTTATATATAAAGATATTAAATAATATCTCAACCAAATATTAAGTTAATCAATTATTTAACAATTCAGGTCTAAATTCAAAATGCATTGTGTCATAATGATACCAGTTGCCACTCCATATAAAACCATATTTAGCAAAAATCTCAACTATTTCATATGGAAGATTATTTTTATAAATAATATCATCACGTTCATTTTTATAAGGATTATCCTATTTCCAATACTCCGTATATTTTGTATTAAGATCTATTGCAATTCCGAAGCTATGGGTACTTAATTTATCAGTACCTGATATATAACGCCAATTATATGTACTGATTGACTCAAGATACTTAGCCCATTCTGGGTGTTGGTCCAATTCTTTGGACAAACAATAAAATGCATCAGATACATTATTGACCGTGGTTACTCTGATTTTTTTGTTTACTAATTTTGGACACCAATTAATATCGATAAGATTATTTTCAACTTCTTGTTTTGTAGAACCATACATCGATTTAAAGAAGTTTTCATTTCGATACCTGCCAGGATCACTATTTTTTTCTGTATTTTCATTGTCGGACCCCCTGAATGTGTCGGACCCCCTAAATGGAGGACAGCGTCTCTTTAGACAAATTTAAAGCAGTCTCTGCCAGCCTAATGGCTCAATTTTTATAAGGTTGGTTTTTTTAACACTAGCAGGAGCTTTCTCCACTCCACCCCTTCTGAGAGAAATAAGGATTACCCCCAATGTTGTATTATATAGGGCGCCCTCATTCCCTTTAAGAACAATCAGGGATTCGACATCCATAACCGAAATTCCTGTCAATTCACTTGTCGATTCACATTTTACACCGTTAATAAAAAGTAGCGGTTCCCATTTTCTGCCCACATCGTCATTAGTGCCGGTTGACTCACTATTATTAAGTCTTGGAATGGTGGATCTTCTAACGCTCTCTATCTTCCCGTTATTCAACATAAAACCGTTGTAGTTGGAAAGGATATAATCAATAACCGAGATATTATCAAATTTTTTGAGTTCGTTTCTCTCCTTAACCTGCCTCCTCTCAAATGTTTGATTGAATGGTGATGGATTGTAATATGGCCTGTAAAGGGACTTCTCTCTTACAGTAATCTCTTTTAGGGTATACTCCCTTATGCTGTCTTTTTTATGAGGCATAGAGATTGGATCTCCTCTGCGGGGCTCTCCCTTCAAACCTCCGTAATTGTAATATCCGGCAAAAATATCTCCATCCCAGCGTGGAGCTAAATTATTCCGTTTGGATGTTATTTGGATATAAAATTTGGTACCCTCCGGGAAATCGAGCCCGTCAATAAGTATGCTATTGCTTGTTAACGACTCTTTTTTAATTAGTAGATTAATATCAGGAGCTACAACTTCTAAAGAATACTTATCCTGCATCTTTCCAAATACCGGTACAACCATGATATGTATTGACTGAGTATACTCTCGTTGATACTTAATGTCTGTATCTAGCAGCTTCTCCTGCTCCGATGAACCCGTTTTACTTACACTATCCGTGATATTTGCGCCACCAGTGTTGCCGATATAGATAAAGGAGTGATAAATATCTGCCAATCCGCTATTAAGATTCCATCTTGTATATGCCCTTATTGAATATCTGCCCGGGGAGATTCCCTGAGGTATAACCAAATAACCATTGAACCCGGAATCCGATCTTTTAATTTTTACTCTAGAGACAACAGAGTCTTTTAACAGTTCTGCATACAGATAGTTGCTCGGATCCGGATTGGAACCGTCTGATCCGCAATCCAGCGATGCTTTAAAGCAGATTGTATCTCCAGGAGAGTATGTGTTTCTCTCTGCCTCAAAGAGTATTTTTTCCGGGGAATAAAATCCCTTATGCGTACTTTGGGCAGATAAATTAACTGCGAGAAGATTTAGTGCAGCTATTATGCTTAAATATTTGGTTTTCATTTTTAACTGCAGTTATATGGAAATTCCTATGATTCCCGATCTGGAGAGATGAGGTAGGCGTAATTCTCCCCGGCTGGAAACTGGAAGATACGGAGTTCAAATTGCGGTACGATTGCCAATACGTGGTCGAAAATATCCGACTGTACATTCTCGTAATAC
>JAFIHK010000158.1 GCA_017848635.1 Bacteroidales bacterium
TACCAAGCGGTTTCATAATCCTTGACTCCACAAAACTCTCCCAACTCTCTCCCGATACTCTCTTCACAACCTCTCCGGCTACTATATACAGCAGATTGTCGTAATCGTATTTTGTTCTGAATGAGGATACCTGTTTGAGATATCTTAGATTGTGAATGATCTCTGAGGTGGAAAATGAGGCACTGTCGGGCCAGATCATAAGGTCACCTGCACCAAGGCCCATTCCGCTCCTATGACATAATAGATCCTTTATATTGAAATCCTCCGTAACATATGAGTTATATAATCTGAACTCAGGAATAATATCTGCCACCCTTGTATTCCAGCTTAATTTTCCTTCATCTACAAGAATACCCAGAGCAGCTGCTGTAAAGGCCTTCGAATTGGAGGCAACAGCAAAGAGGGTATTAGCGTCCACACTCTTACCGGTATTAAGGGATGCAACACCATATCCTTTCATGTGAACAACCTTCCCATCTTTTACCACGGCAACTGCCATCCCGGGCACATTGAATGCCTTTAATGCACGAAGAGCAACTGTGTCAATATAATTACTCCTATTTTGAGCAATTAGAGGGTGAGTGCTTAAAAAGCACATCAGGGAGAAAAGTGAAATTTTAAGAAGCTTTTTCATATAGTTATTGTTTTTTGTAGGCCCACCAGTACCATGCTCCGACAAACAGTGCTCCTCCTGCAAGATTTCCGAGAGTTACAGGGAGCAGATTACCTGCAAAAATATTTGTCAGATTTATTGTTGAGAGTTTAAAAGCATCAAGAGAGAAGACATCTGCAGCTACTTTTACATAATCGGGGTTATGCGAGGCAATATACCCTGCAGATAAATAGTACATATTAGCCACACTGTGTTCGTAGCCGGAAGCTATAAAGAGCCAGATAGGGAAAAATATCGCAAGAATTTTTCCGGAGATATCTTTGGCTCCGTAAGACATCCAAACAGCCAGACAGACGAGTAGATTACACAGTATTCCCGATGTAAATGCCTGAATAAACGTGAGATTAGATTTTATATATGCCACCTTTACCGTATAAGCACCTAACAGCCCGGAGGTATAGTCAAGCTGACCTGAGAGATTTATCAAAACGGCAATAAACAGTGAACCTACCAGATTCCCAAGCCATACAAGCATCAGATTTTTAAAATACCTGCTCCAACTTACTCTTTTGGCTAGAGCTGCAACCGATATAAGATTGTTCCCAGTGTATAGCTCAGCTCCGGCAATTGCCACCAGAATCAAACCGGTAGGGAATATCAACCCTGCCAGATATTTAGCCACTCCTATCTCCTGAAAATTGTGAGCAATAATATTACTCCCTACAGAAGCCAGTGCAATAAATACTCCGGCCAGGAATGAGAGTAACATTGTCCTTTGAATAGGCATGGATGCCTTTTTGACACCCGTCTCCAGGGTATATTCGGTAATCTCCTGAGGAGTTAAATAGTTCGACATTTCGATTATTTAGGTTTTTACCAAAAATAACCATTTTTTATTTAAGTAGTATAGGAGGAGATAACGGAACGAACTTAGACCTGGTTGTATTGAAGGTTTTTAAGGTTGCACTAAGCACAGGCGTTTTTTCAGAGTCATTGGAGATAAAATCGTTCAAAGAGTATGTCTCCCCGGCAACCCGCTTGATCTTTTTTACAGCAGCCTCACGTGAAGGCGCATTGAAATAGTGTATATTGTTCATCATACAACTACTCTCTTCGGGCCTCCATACGCCGAAATCATAGTAGTAGGCACCCTCAAATGCTCCAACCCTGTCATATCCCGTTAATCCCAGGAATTGTTTCCATTTGACCTGTGACAGATCGCCGGTAACATCTATATTGGAGAAGAAGCCCTGTGTGCTCCATGCATTATAGGTAGAAACAGAGGCACTCGAAATTGTTGCTCCCGGGTATGCAATATACTCATCGGCAAGTCCTGACCATCCGTGCCCACCGGCCTCGTGTATCAATATAGATCCGAAATCGTTATAATTATCGGTACTCCTGCTTACGGGACATAGAGCTATTGCTCTCCCGTCTGTCCACATAAAGCATGTTCCGGCATAACGGTTTTGGTTTATGATTACAATAATCAACATATTTCTAAGCCTTTCTGCGGTCATTCCGCTCATCTGATTAACATACCGGAACACATCATCGGTACTTACCGAAACAGAAGTTCCTCCGTTGAATGCAGTTGAGAGAGCACTATTTTTCACTATACTCAGGTCATTCTGAGTAACCCCCTCATCCTGCGAGTAGGTTGCCATTTTATAGACACTGAAATAGGATCGGTACGATTTGAAAGGCTCTACACTAAACAGAGCCTCAGCACCCTCTTCTGTCTCCTGATCAAATTTGCCCCCTTTTTTGAAATCTTCCGACCTGTATCCGTCACCAAGAATTAGCACTTCACAAGGATAGCCCCCTCTGGTGTTTCCAAAATACCCGACATATTCACCATTAGAGTAATACTCCGACGAGGGAGCAGTATTGACCACAACCTGATTGCCGTAGAACACTCCACTGGCATTAATGGCGTAGGCTCTCACATAGTATACCGAAGAGGGATCCAGTGCGTCCAGATATGCCTCCATAGTGTTTCCGTCCGTATTAGAAACTACTCTGTTTTCAGAAATTGTCGGGGCAGATACTTTACTGTAACAGAAACCTTTCTCGGTATATACAACCTCTCCAGCCGACGCAACCGAACCTGAGAGTCTCATTGTATAGGCCGTTGCAGAGACCGACTCCGATGTAGTTACCGAAAGATCTTCCGGCAGGGTTGAGAAACTCACCTGTGCTCCGTATTTTACCACACCCCCATATTCTGCATAAGCCCTTACATAGTACACTCTGTTAGGAGTAAGATTGGTAATTGTACTCTCAAACACTCCATATTGACCGGAGTTTACAATTTTATTATTGTCCGTAGTTGGAGAGGGAGAGCTGCTCCAGCAGATTCCAAACGATGTTACGGCAAGAGATCCGGGAACAATCACACCACCGGCTATTGCAGATGTTGTTCCGATTGAACGAACAATTGTTGTCTCTATATTTGGAATAGCAGGATCGGATAATGTAGTAAATGTCTTAATATCACCGTAAAAAACTCCGGCACTGCTCACAGCATATGCACGAACAAAGTAGGTCGTTGAAGGAGTGAGATCATTCATAGAACTCTCAAAAATACCAGATCCTCCTCCGTTCACAGTTTTGGATGACTCTACAGTTGGAGAGCCGTTTGTTGACCAGCAGACACCTCTTGATGTGATCGTTAATCCGCCATCATAGAAGATGTTACCTCCGCAAAGAGCATACTTATGGGTAACAGAAGATACATCGCTGGTTAAAAGAGCTGCTTCCTGAGAGAGAGTAGTACAGATAACACTGTTTCCGTATGCTACTCCGGCGCTGTTCACGGCATATGCCCTTATATAGTATGTAGTAGATGGTTGAAGACCGCCAATCACACTAATGAATGATCCGCTCCCCGAACCATCCTCGGTTTTGGAACCAGTTACAGCAGGATCAGGTTCAGTGCTCCAACACACTCCACGAGAGGTTACTGCACCACCCCCATCATAAGATATAACCCCACCACTCTTGGCAGATCCCGAAGTGAGATTATTTACAGCCGAAGTTGTAATTACCGGAAGCGAAGCCAGAGTGGTAAATGTAATCTCGTTACCGTAGATCGTCCCTGCACTGTTTACTGCATAGGATCTTACAAAATAGGATTTACCGGGAGTCAATCCGCTCAATGTAACAGAGAAATTGCCATTACCTGAACCGGCAGATACCTTAGTCCCTGATGGCCCCGGGGATGGTTCGGCACTCCAATATATCCCCCTGTCGGTTACAGCACCACCACCGTCGTCGGTAATTACTCCGCTTATTAAGGCAGATGTAGATGCTACAGATGTTGCGGCGTTTGTAGTAACAGCAGCCAACTTTGCAAGTGTCCTGAACACCTTTTCTCCTCCGTATGCAACTCCTGCTGAGTTAACTGCATAAGCCCTCACATAATATTCGGTTCCGGGCTGCAGAGGTGATAATGTGCTGATAAATGATCCTGTAGCAACTCCCGAAGAGAACGGGTTAAAGTTGAGTAAAGAGACCTGTGTGTCAGATGTTTTTGAGTCATTGATTGTAGGAGAGGAGGTAAGACCCCAGCATACTCCCCTTGAAATTATCTCTGCTCCTCCGTTATAACTTACCTCCCCGCCACACATTGCCGATGAGGCAGAGATATTTGACACTTCAGCAGTAGATAGCTGCGGCAGTACAGGTGGAGTATCAAAATAGAGCTCGTTACCGTAAACAGTTCCGGCAATATTAACGGCATATGCCCTGATATAATATCTTGTGCCCGGAACAAGATCGGTTATACTGCTTGTATACTCACCCGTTCCGGTCCCATCGGTACTCTTGTGGTCGTTTAATGTAGGATTTGCTGATGTACTCCAGCATACACCCCTGGCTGAGACGCTTCCTCCTCCGTCATTTGTGACATTTCCTCCACTTGTTGCACTATAGGGAGTTATTGCAGATGGTTGTGTTGTAGTCAAAGAGGCCTTTATAGCACTTGTAGAAAATTGAATATCTGCGCCGTAAGCAGTTCCTACACCATTTGTGGCATAAGCCCTCACATAATATTGTGTACCTGGAGCCAACGAAGCTATTGTTGCCGAAAACTCACCCTTCCCCTTTCCTGAGAGAACAGAATTCGGAGAGATTCCGGGTGCCGGAGTCAAACCCCAGCATAATCCTCTGGCTGTAACAGGATCTCCCCCGTCGGAGGTGACACTCCCCTTAACTGTGGCATTATCACTCCCTGTTGCTGTGACTGCAATCGTTGTTACCACAGGCAGAGCTCTCTCCTTTTGACAGGAAACAGGCAAGAGGAGGACTAAAAAAAACAGAATTAGTTTAAACTCTCTTCTCATACTATTACTCACTTGGAACTCTCCCGAAAAGTTTTGATAATGAGTAATGAAATTTATGAATCCCCTTAGGATTTGTAAACATGAATATACATCTGCCCCACACAAGATTGCAATCATATGAAGCCAGCATATTCATAACCTCACTATTCTCCGATTTCTGCTGAATCCAGATCTGTTTAATTCCCTTCTCAGTTATTGCAGAGACAACATCTGCGCTGTTTTTACTGTTTGTAAGAACAATAACTCTCTCAAAATCCGAAGGTAATTCGGAAATTGTACTATATTCATTTAAAGAACCTCTACCCTTTTGAAAATTGGGATTTATCCTCGCCACTTCATATCCCAGAGACTCCAGATGTTCTGCAACAGTTACACTGAACGCCCCCTTTTTACGAGAGACTCCTGCAACTGCAATTTTTTTACAATCGAGAAATTCCCGGATACCTTTCATTGTTACCTCTTTCATACTAATTTTGTATTGTTTACAAAATTAACAATTTGTTTGACAGTAAATCTGCGTAGTATGAAAAAGAGCATCTATCTGCTTATCTTTTGCACGATATGCAACAACCCCGTAACATTTTCACAAAATCTATTCACAGGGACAGGAAAGATGGGGCACACCTTTCCGGGGGCCACTCTACCCTTTGGAATGGTTCAACTCAGCCCCGACACCGACACAATACCATACGAGGTGAACGGCAAATACAATCCCGAAGTATACAGGTACTGCGCAGGATATCAATATGAGGATAAAACAATTGTCGGATTCTCCCACACACACTTTAGTGGGACAGGGCACTCCGACCTTGGAGATATACTCATAATGCCTACTATGGGAGAGCTCCAGCTTAACCCCGGCAGGGCAGATATGCCTGAAACCGGGTACAGGTCAAGGTTTTCCCACGACAAAGAATCTGCATCTCCGGGCTATTACAGTGTCATTCTCGAAGATCACAACATAAAAGCCGAACTCACCGCATCAATGAGAACCGGTGTGCACCGATACACCTTCAATGAGAGTGGAGTTGCCCATTTCATACTCGACATGATTCATGGAATATACAACTATCCAGGGAAAAATATCTGGACCCTTTTAAGAGTCGAGAATGACTCGACAATAACCGGATTTCGGCAGACCAGCGGATGGGCGAGAACGAGGGTGCAATATTTCGCAATAAGATTTTCTAAACCATTTGTTTCATACGGATATAAAAATTACGAACCAACCCAGGTTTACAAAGGATTCTGGAGAAAATTTGCTATGGACCGCAACTTCCCCGAAATTGCAGGAAGAGAGATACGTGCATATTTTGATTTTAATCTGAGTAAAGGAGAGCAGATAGTTGTAAAAGTAGCACTCTCTCCAACCGGTACCGATAAAGCCATAGAGAACCTTGATGAGGTAGCCGGAAAGGGATTCGATGAAATAAGATCAGATGCCGCAAGATGCTGGGATTCGGAGCTAGGGAGGGTAAAAGCTACATTTATTAACGAAGAGGATAGTATCAATTTCTTTACAGCAATGTACCACTCAATGCTCAGCCCAACAATTTATGACAACTTAGACGGAAGTTATAAGGGATTGGACCAGAACACTCATTCCGGAAGTCCCGGAACAAACTATACAACATTCTCATTATGGGATACATTCAGGGCACTCCACCCCTGGTTCAATATTATCAATCCCTCCCTTAGTCTTGACATTCTAAAATCTATGCACTCACACTATAAACAGAGCGTACATAAGATGCTCCCTGTGTGGTCTCATCATGGAAATGAGAACTGGTGCATGACAGGATATCACTCAGTATCTGTTGTCTCAGATGCACTTCTCAAAGGTGTGGCAGGTCCCCTTAAAGGTAATCTGTTTGCAGATTCACTGCTGGAAGCGTGTATATCAACTGCAAATTGCAGATATTATGACGGATTGGATCTGTATATTAAGTATGGGTATGTTCCTGACGATCTGAGCAGCAACTCGGTATCTAAGACACTGGAGTATGCATATGATGACTGGTGTATATACAAACTTGCAAAAGCTATGGGGAGAGAGGAGATTGCACAACAATTTGCAAAAAGGAGTGAAAGTTGGAAAACCTTATACGACAAAGAGAGTGGGTTTATGAGACCAAAATCATCGGAGGGCAAATTTGTTGAAGATTTTGACCCGCTGGATACACACCAGAGGGGATTTATTGAGGGCAATTCATGGAACTACTCCCTCTTTGTTCCTCACGATCCCGAATCTCTTTGCACAATTTCAGGGGGTAAAAAAAGATTTGCCCTTTACCTGGACTCCCTTTTTACAATGTACCTTCCGGACAAATATTTTGAAAAGACAGAGGATATAACAAGGGATGGGATAATGGGGAATTATGTCCACGGTAACGAGCCGTCACACCATGTGCCATACCTGTTCAACTACTGCGGAGAGCCTTGGAAAACTCAAAGGTACGTCAGGCAGATACTTGCCGAAAAGTACCATCCCGGCTTTGACGGTCTGAGCGGAAATGACGACTGCGGGCAGATGAGTGCATGGTACATCTTCTCTTCACTCGGCTTTTACCCTATCTCTCCGGGTTCGGAGAGATATGAACTTGGTTCACCGCTTGTAAAAAGCGCAGTAATTACTATTCCGGGGGGAAAGGAGTTTGTCGTGAATGTAAGAAACCAGAGTAAAGAGAACATTTATGTAAAGAGGGTTTTATTAAACCAAACAGAGTTGAGAAGGTCTTATATTACTCACAGGGAGATCATAAGTGGAGGCTCATTGGAATTTATAATGAGCTCTAAACCAAATAAAACCCTATATAAATAGGGAAAGATTTAAAAAAGAGAGATTGAGGGAGAGGTGGATTTGGTATATTTGTACAACCAATTATTTTGTAAAAGCAGTTAGTATATGAATCTTGAGAATCATTTCGAAAAGTTCCGCAGAAACACAATCGGTTTCGATGCTAAAATTACAACTCCATATGGAGAGAAGCCACTTGTTTATGCCGACTGGATTGCCAGCGGAAGGCTATATGGACCAATAGAGGAGATAATAAGCAGTAAGATCGGCCCGATGGTCGCAAATACTCACTCAGAGTCAAGCGATACCGGAATGATAATGACCAATATATATAAACAGTCACATAAAATAATCAAAGGTCACGTTAATGCAGCACCCGATGATATAATTATAACATACGGATTCGGAATGACATCGGTCGTGAACAAACTGCAGCGAATTATGGGACTTAGGGTTCCAGAACAGGCCAGAAGATTCTGCAAAATAGCGCCGGAAGAGAGACCTGTCGTGTTCCTTACCCATATGGAGCACCACTCGAACCACACCTCCTGGCTGGAGACAATATGCGATGTAGTTGTACTTGAACCGACCGAAGACCTGATGGTTAATCCTGAGAACCTCAGGGGCGAGATTGCGAAATACAGCGACAGAGTTATGAAGATCGGCTCATTCTCGGCCTGCTCAAATGTAACCGGAATTGAAACCCCATACCACGAATTAGCCAGAATTATGCATCAAAACGGCGGAGTATGCTTCGTAGATTTTGCGGCATCTGCACCATATACCAGAATCAATATGCACCCTGAAGATCCTATGGAGAGGCTGGATGCAATCTTTTTCTCCCCACATAAATTCCTTGGAGGGCCTGGTAGCTCGGGAGTTCTAATAATGAACGCATCGCTTCACTGCAACTATGCACCCGACAATTCGGGAGGAGGCACAGTCGACTGGACAAACAGATGGGGAAAATACAAATATGTCAACGACATAGAGACTCGAGAGGATGGAGGCACCCCGGGATTTCTACAATCAATCAGAGCAGCACTTGCAATCGAGGTCAAAGAGCAGATGTGTTGTGAAAAGATACGTGAAAGAGAGGCTCAGATACTTCACAAAATTTTCAGAGGATTCAAAGCAATCCCCGGTATAAAGATATTGGCAGATAATGCAGAGGAGCGAATAGGCGCTGTATCATTTTATCTTGAAAACATTCACTTTAATTTAGTTGTAAGACTGCTGAACGACCACTTTGGAATTCAGGTAAGAGGAGGATGTTCCTGTGCCGGAACATACGGACACTACCTACTTCATGTAGACTATAATACATCGTGCAAAATCACCAGCAAAATCGACCAGGGAGATCTGTCGGAGAAACCGGGATGGGTCAGACTATCTGTCCACCCTACAATGACTGACGAAGAGGTTGACTATATAATCGAATCTGTAGCCAGTGTTGCCGAAAACGCCGGGAAGTGGGGTGAGGACTACTATTACGATCCACATCTTAACGATTATATCCACAAGACATTCCCAAGAAAATCACCTGAGGATTATCGCTGTTGGTTCAATATGGATTAGGCATCTCAATCTTTGACGCATCTGACTGCAAATCCGAAGCGTTTATGAAGATATCCCTCCACCAGTTCGTTTGAGCCGGATGTTATTGCCATACGGTAAGCGTAGTATGTATTGTAAGTATCTGCTGCCCACCAGTAAGCAGACCCTCCCAGGTTTTGATAAACCCCTTCATTAGACCTGTTTCCGGAAGGAAGCGCAGTAAACCCGTACATATTGGATGAGATAAAAGAGTCGCTCATCCAGTGGGTAAGACCTGCCTCCCTCAGGATGCCCGCAGCAGCAGAGGCTCCACCCACAATATTTGCAAGCTCCTGCCACTCCTCAAGCGTGGCTATATGCCATCCTTCGGGAGCCAGTATCTCACTATCCACAGCATACCAGTTATATAACCGGCCAAAAGTAGCAATAGTATCAAGGCTCTTTGTATTGTTATAGTTACAGTAACCCGAAGAGCTCACAGATGCCCATACATCTTCGTCCGGGATCCAATTTATTGATGTAGAATCATTAAGAATGGTTGTTCTCAGATTCTCCGCCATCCAGGTCTTATCCCCTATTTTAATAGTTTTGTAGATATTGCCGTCGGCATCGGTTACTACTCCATAACTCAATGAGCTATTGAAGATTGCAGATGTTCTTCCATTCAAATTACTGCTATCGGTCAGGTCAATACCATCCTTTGAGCAAGAGGCAAACAGAGCGGTTGCCGACACAATAAGTACAAATTCCAGGTGTTTCATATTATCCATATATTTTTACAATTTACCGATTCATCACATACCATTCCGGGATAGATAATCAAACAAGAAGGCATCTGTATTGATATATACAAATGCCTTTGCAAAAATAAACGGACAATGTTCGAACGGTAACTCTATTACTAGAATCGCAGGGTAAACATCAGCGAATGGTCGATTTTCTTAAACAAAGAGAGGTTTGGATCCATCAAATAGTAGTAATTGTACTCCAACCCGGTCTTTTTGTAAAATATCCCGCTTCTTATAAGCAGAGATCTTCTGGTAGCAGGAAGACCATCTCTTAGTGAGCCTCTTGCAAGAATAACTCCTTTAAGACTCACATCCAATGTAAAATCTTTCCCGATATCCGACTCCAGTGAGAAGTCGGTCAGAGCACTTAACCCGGATTCAAACTCGCTGTTGCCTCCCGACAAATCGTTTACCACTCTGAAGTTCTTGTTAAATGTCTGCTGAAAAGAGTAACCTACACCATATGTCAGGCTCCATCTCGTTTTATCATTTTTCTCCGGAGAGTAGTGCTTCTGGCCGAGAAAGAGAGTCTGATAAAGAAAAACCGGATCCAGAAAACCTGTCTCCTGACTGTTCAACTCCCCTTTTCGAAATGATGTCTCTGCAGTGGTTTCAAGAAATAACCGGATTGCCGGAAATTTAATGATTCTTACAGATGGGGTGAGTGTTACAATGAGCAGATCCTGGAGTTTTTCTGAACTTGCCCCCTGCTGCTTGGTCTCTCCATATGCTGCGTACAGTTTTGAGCTGAAGTCAAATTTCTCACCTGTATAGCTGAATCCTGCATCTAAGGTTGCTAACCATTGAAAAGAGCTTTTCTTAACACCATCTACCCTTGAACTGTTTAGAGTAAGACCCAGAGAGGGAGAGAGGGAGAACCTCCTTTCGGAGGCCACTCCTGTAGAGTCCGCAGCCATTATACTGCCCGATGAAAATATCATTAAGCAGAGTATCGCAACATAGCCGGTTTTCATTTCAATTAGTGTTGTCTCTTTCCTGTTGCCATTCCGGAAGCAGCATCCCTTGGAGCCACAATATTAAGAACCAGCATATTCCCCTTTATTTCGTAGCTGCCAGGCAGAACTGTAAGAGCAGAAACTCCCAGTTTTTTTGCAACTTCGGCATCAACCGGCATCTTCTTCTCCAGATTTAGAGTATAACTACCCTTCTCATTTTTACCCTTTTCATTTATTCCCTTTGGAAGGTTGATAAAGAGTTTATCGCCCCTTATTTCGGCATCGGCTTCGGTTACCTGATAAGTCTCTCCCTGAGCAGCACGGAGAGAGGCCCCAATTGTTATTGAGCAGATTCCTTTGCCTGGGCCGCAATTACCCTCGGCATTTCGTTTGCCGAAATCTATCTTTAATGAGATACCTATTGCGCTTGCATTTGCCGATACTAACGATAGTACGGCTACCATTAATAAAACATAAAATTTTTTCATAACTGTAGTTTTTAGTGTTAATAAACCGGAGCTTAGTGTATATATAACAACCTTTTTTACAATATGTTTTAACTAATGGGTGTAATTAATATAAATATTTTTTTAAACTTTATAACAGGGTGATTTGTTTACAATTAAAAAATTTTATGAGTCTGTCATTTAAACTTCCGGCAATATTCGTAGGACACGGCAGTCCGTTGAATGCAATAGAAATAAATGAATTCACACACGAATTCTCTATGATTTCCAACACATTCCCTAAACCGGAAACAATCTTGTGTATATCTGCCCACTGGGAGACATTCGGAACACAAATAAACTCTATGCAGAACCCAAAAACAATTCATGATTTCAGAGGGTTTCCGGAGGAGCTCTACTCAATAGAGTATCCTGCACAGGGCAATCCCGACCTTGCAAAAAGAGTAGCTCTCTCTGGCACCAAAGAGCATATAACATTAAGTGAAAAATGGGGAATTGACCACGGCGCATGGAGTGTACTGAGGCATATGTACCCTATGGCAGATATTCCGGTTGTTCAAATGAGTCTTAATGTTAATATGACCCCTCAGGAGCACTATCAACTCGGCAAAGAGTTGGTTAAGCTTAGAAGTGAAGGTGTATTAATTTTGGGCAGTGGAAATATCATACACAATCTCAGACTGGTTGCATGGGATATGCTCGGCGAGACAGGGTTTGCCTACGATTGGGCCGAGGAGGCCAGAGAGATCATTAATAGTCGGATCATGAACGATGATCATCGCTCTCTTATAGATTACAGGCATCTCGGACGGAGCGTGGAGACATCAATACCTACACCTGAGCACTATCTGCCCCTACTCTATATCCTTGCACAAAAGGATGAAAAAGAGAGAGTGACCCTTTTCAACGACAAACATGTCGGAGGATCACTCTCTATGACATCACTTATAATCAGATAATTATCTGCGACCCATCATAACCGGAGCAGCCAACGGAACAAATGATGGCGGATTATAGCTCTTGGTCAGCAATGCAGCTGCCGGTGCCTTCTGAATATCATTTGCAATGAATGTTGCCAGGCTGTAAGTACCGCCCGAAACGTTCATAATCTTCTTAACCGCAGCCTCTCTTGAAGGGGCACTGTAATATGGAATGTTGTTGATCATACAGCTGGTATTCTCTGCTCTCCAGGCTCCATATGAATAGTAGAAAGCTCCTTCGTAAGCCCCAACCCTGTCGTAGCCTGTAAGTCCGACAAAGTGAGCCCACTTGATTGTCGAAAGATTGCTTGTAAGGTCGACATTTGCATAGAAGCCATATCCTACCCAGGCAGTAAAAGTTGATGCATTCGACGATGGAAGTGTCTGACCGCTATAGTTAATATATTCATCGGCAAGTCTTGCCCATCCGTGCCCACCGGCTTCGTGATTTACAATTGCCGGGAATTTTGTATTGTCGGTGCTGCCCTGAGAGCTGACCGGGCAGAGAGCAATAGCCTCTCCCGTGCTCCACATAAAGCATGTTCCGGCATATCTGTTCTGGTTCACCATAACAATAATAAGAAGGTTCTTTAACCTTTCCGATGTCATTCCCGGAAGGGTGAGTGCGTAGTTAAAGACCGTATTATATGTTACCGTAATTGAGGATCCTCCTGTAAACTGCGTATTAAATACTGTGTTCTTTGTAATAGAGAGATCGGTCTGGGTAACACCGCTATCTTCGGAAAATGCAGCCATTTTATAAACCTTGAAGTAGTTTCGGTAGGTTGCATACGGTTCAACATCGAAAAAGGCCTCAATACCTGTCTGTGCATTCTGGTCGAAAAGTCCGCCTGTGGCGTAGTCTGTGGATTGATAACCATCTCCCAGAATAAGAATTTCACAAGGATTTGTACCCAGAGTATTATTTTGATATACCGCGTATTCTCCATCTTCATAATATGCAGATGCTGCTGCTGTTGTAAATGTCTCCTGGGTTCCGTAAGATGTTCCGCCGCTGTTTGTTGCATATGCTCTCAAATAGTATGTAGTACCAGGTGTAAGATTTGTCACATAGCTTGAGAATGTTCCGGTTCCGGAACTATTTGTAGTATAGTTATTTGACAGCGTTGGATTTGGGGAGGTACTCCAGCATACACCCCTGGCAGTAACTGTAGATCCACCGCTTGATGTAACATTTCCACCGCTTCTGACCGTGCTGGAAGTGACAGAGGTAACTGTTGTAGTGGTAACAGTCGGAGGTGTTGTGAGAGTGGTAAAGGATACCTGAGAACCGTATACAGTTCCTCCGCCGTATGTAGCATAAGCTCTTACATAATATGTGGTTGCCGAAGAGAGTCCAGATATTGAGCTTGTAAAGGTTCCGTTACCCGATCCATCGGTTGTTTTACTGCCCGAAATAGTAGGATTCTGACTGGTACTCCAGCATACACCTCTGGCAGTAACCGTTCCGTTTCCGGAAACAGTACCACCACTCGATGCCGAAGTGGCAGTAATTGACGATATCGCCGTTGTTGTTACGGTAGGAATATCGGATAGAGTGGCGAATATCATCTGCCCGCCATAGGATGTCCCTGCACTGTTAACTGCATATGCTCTTACATAATATGTTGTGCCAGGGGTAAGCCCTGTCAATGAACCGGAAAATGTTCCGGTACCGCTACCAACGATTGTTTTACTGTTTGATGTAGTCGGATTTGAAGAGGTACTCCAGCAGATCCCTCTTTCGGAGACTGATGCTCCTCCGTCGGATGTAACCTCACCACCACCCGTAGCCGATGTTGTAGCAATATTTGATATTGCCGATGTGGTTACAGTAGGAGCAACAGCGGTTGTGTTAAGCTCTATCTGATTCCCGTATGCGGTTCCAGTACTGTTTGTGGCGTAGGCCCTTACGTAGTAGCTGACACCCGGAGTGAGCCCGGTAATTGTACTGGTAAAAGTACCCGTACCAGTACCGTCGGTGGTCTTGCTTCCCGAAACCGTAGGATTCTGTGAAGTCCCCCAGCAAACTCCTCTTGCTGTTACAGCCGCACCTCCATCATTTGTTATATTTCCTCCGCTGACGGCACCTGTGGCAGTTATACCGCTTATAGAAGCAGTGGTAAGGGTAGGCAATGAGGCAGATGTTGCAAAAATAACCTCATTTCCGTAGCTGGTTCCCGAAGCGTTTGTAGCATAGGCCCTCACATAATAGGTTGTTCCCGGCAGGAGCGAGGTCATTGCGCTGGTGAATTGACCTGTCCCCGACCCGTCAATGGTTTTACTGTTTGAGACTGTAGGATTGGCAGATGTACTCCAGCAAATACCTCTAGCAGTTACTGTAGAGCCCCCGTCCGATGTAACATTACCTCCCGATGAGGCCGAAACGGATGTAATTGATGTGACTGCAGTTGTTGTAACGGTAGGAGAGATAGCAGAGGTTACAAATGTCAGCTGAGTTCCGTATGATGTGCCTGCGCTGTTAGTTGCATATGCTCTCACATAGTAAGTAGTTCCGGGTGTCAACCCCGAGATGGAACTTGTGAAGGCCCCGCTTCCTGTTCCGTCGGTAGTCTTATTCCCGGAGATTGTCGGATTCTGAGATGTTCCCCAGCAAACGCCTCTTGCTGTTACGGTTGCGCCACCATCGTTGGTAACATTACCACCTGTTGCAGCGCCTGTAGATGTGATTGATGATACGGAAGCAGTAGTAACAGTAGGAGCGGCTGCAAGCGAAGTAAAGCTCTTTTGAGCGCCATATGCAGTTCCTACAGAGTTAGTGGCATAAGCCCTAACGTAGTAGGTTGTTCCCGGGCTTAGCGAGGTCATTGTGCTTGTAAATGTACCTCCACCTGCTTCCACTCCAGTGAATGGAGAGGCGAAGGCAGCAAAGGAGGCATCTACAGTCTTGAAATTGTTTGTTGTAGGATTCTGGCTGGTACTCCAACATACACCCTTGGCAGTAACCGTAGCACCTCCGTCATCGGCAATAGTGCCGCCGCTTTGTGCAGTAGATGCTGTTATATTTGAAATATCTGCAGTTGTAAGTGTAGGGATAGCCGCTGAAGTGGCAAAAGATATCTGCGAACCGTATGAAGTGCCTTTACTGTTTGTTGCATAAGCCCTTACATAATATGTAGTACCGGCTGTCAACCCGGTAATTGAACTGGTGAATGAACCTGAACCGGTTCCATCGGATGTTTTACTGTCGGCAACAGTAGGATTCTGGGCAGTACTCCAACATACTCCCCGTGCAGATATTGCACCACCTCCGTCTGAAGATATATTTCCACCCGAAGAGGCCGAAACGGATGTAATTGAAGTTGCAGCAGTAGTTGTGAGCGTAGCAAGCATTGCATCGGTTGTAAAGGAGATCTCGCTACTGTAAGATGTACCGGCTTTGTTTGTAGCAAATGCCTTAACATAATATACAGTTCCCGGATTGAGTCCGGTAATGCTCCAGCTGAACGAAGCAGAACCCGTGCCGTATCTTGAAACATTGGAAGAGAGTGTAGGATTAGGCGTTGTAGCCCAGCATATACCTTTCTCTGTTATAGATGCTCCTCCAGATGATGATATTGTACCAGTCCCACCGGCTCCTGAACTTGTTATTGACGAAGCAGTAGAGATCTGCACAACCGGAGGAGATACCTCCTTTTGGCAGGATATTGCGAAAATTATCGCAATTATTGGAATTATAGAGTGAAGAAGTTTTTTCATAGCTATTCAATTTTTGAAATTATAACAACATAGTTTTTACCGTATTTTTTTGCACATGCCGGGCAGGTTGTATACCACATATACATCTTTCCGGTATTAAGCGCTCTTCTGGAGGCAGCCTCACGATAATCGCGACACCACTCAGCAGTTTTTGAGAATGGGCCCTCATATACTTTAGAGTAGTAACTTCCGCTAAGAGATACATTATCGGCTCCGGATATCTCTTTATCAACAGCAAGATATATATTCATATTCCATCTTGAGGTGTGATCCGAAAGACAGAGCGAGTCCTGGCAGATAGCTCCCGCTCCCCTGATTTTCTTATCCAGTTCAGTTATCACCTTCCCGAAATTAAGCGGCATATACAGGAAGGTTCTTACCCTGGATTTTATGAAGTGTTTACTCTCCCAATCGTGAATTATATCGTCCCAATTTTGCACATCGACAAGCGGACAACATGTATTATCTTTATTATCTGTAGTTTCCATAGGCGTTACTATTTAGGTTTCAATTGGTTTGTTATAAAGTTATTAAGTTTTTAAGACTCATTTGGAATTTTCTTCTCATTTTTGAATTTCTTTACAAAATGTTCACGATTTTTATACGTACTATATATTTATATACTGAATAATATGAAGAATGTAATTGATTTTCTGAACGATCTGGTTGCCAATAATAACAAGGAGTGGTTCGATAAAAACAGGGCGAGATACAAAGAGGTCCAGAGTAGCTTTAATTCATTTACTGAAAGCCTTATAAAGGGAATCGCCTCATTCGATCCGGCTCTCTCTAACCTTGGGGTTAAAGATTGTACATACAGAATATACCGGGATATAAGATTCTCAAAAGATAAGACCCCATATAAGAATCATATGGGTGCTTTTATCGCCCCAAAAGGCAAGTGCGGCGGATTTGCCGGATACTATTTTCATATAGAGGGTAATGGGGCAGATTATATAGGAAGCCATCTGCTCAGTTCCGGAGTGTACAGACCACTACCTGTAGTTATAAAGAGTATAAGGGAAGAGATTATGCTTAACGGTGGAGAGTTCGTTAAAGCTATCGATAGCGCTAAAGGCTTCTCGATTGAGCGCATTGATATGTTGAAGAGAGTCCCTGCAGGATTCCCTTCGGATTCTGAATATGCCGATCTTTTTAGACTGAAGGACTACTTCCTGTCAAGAGAGATAAGCGAGGATTTTCTTACCGATAAAAATCTGCTTGAAAATTGTGTTGCCGAATTCAAAAAGACATACGAATTCAACAGAATTCTCAACAAGGCAATTGAATATGCATATGAGGAGGAGGGTAATTAAAACCCTAACTCCTCCTCTATTGGTGCAAGCGCCTCAATAGCCATTTCGACAAACTCCTCCAGATGGATTCCGATCTCTTCGCACTCCATAATATTTTCGCGTTTTACCGAAGCTGCAAAGATCTTCTCCTTCATCCTTTTTACTACCGATTTTACCTTGACGCTGGATATTTTTCTGTCGGGATAAACCATGGCAACTGCAAAAATCAGCCCTGTAACAGTCTCTCCTGCAGCAAGTGCGTGTTCAAAAACAGTAGAGCGCTTCTCTCCTGCTGCCATCTCATTATGTAGTAATACTGCCCTGACAGCCTCTTCCGGAAAACCCTCTTCCCTCAATATCTGAGAACCCTTAACAGCGTGTATCCGGGAATCACCCCCGCAAATTTCCGAATCTATATCGTGCAACAAACCTGTAAGGCCCCATAGCTCCTCACTCTCGCCAAACCTGCGGGCAAGAGTTCGCATTACAGCTTCAGAGGCCTTCGAGTGTGCAACAAGTCTGGGATTCCCTATATGACTGTGCAACAATTCAAGATAATACTCCCTGCTTTTCATAATTTAGAATTGATATGATATGCGATATTACGAAATTACCTCCAATTTGCATCAAAATAGTCGTAATATGCGCTCATAAATGAAGCAGTGGAAGAGTAGCCCATGAATTGAATCCCTGCTAAAGGATCTTTTGTAACTTCGATAACCGCATTAAATCCACCCTTGTCATAGATAAACTCATACATTATCTGCCCAAGCAGATAGTAATTAAAGTATGGATTCGGATACACAGCGATATCCTCAAATGTAGGTTTGTGCCCGAAATAGAGAGTTGCATCGTTAAGAGACTTTGCAGCATCGGGCTTGTATGCAGCTTTGGTCTGAGCAGACATATGCCCGTTGGTTTGATCGGCCATATAACTGGCAATTCCTTCGTTAAGCCAGGCCGGCAATGAGACCCCCTCTTTTATCAAAGTAGCAGCGAAGGCGTGTCCCAGCTCGTGTCTTATAAACGATGGAAATCTTACAAGATCGGCAGATGTTGCTGAACAGGTGAGTGCAAGGCCCGAAACCCATGCCGTACCTCCGGTGATTCTGCCCCCGTTTTGAGAGCCGTCAATCTCACACACAATTGCCTCCGGAACAGTAAAAACTGTTAGTTTAACAGGGTAACTGCTCTTCAGTTGACTCTTATACTGTGCATATGCCTCCTCAAATGTATTCGGGAACAAAGGGAAATTAATAGCATCAGCCTCACGTGTCAGAAAGCGGAAGTTAGTGCACTCATTGATCCATTTCAATCGGGTGTTCTCAGGCAGAGAGGTACGGTGTTGAGCATAACGTTTCCAATGTTCGTAGAGTTCACTTGCTGTCCCGAACCGCCACTCTGCAAACCCTATGTTGTCGGAGCTGACACTCAAAATATCGAAATATGGCCACTGGAAGTATGCTCCAAAGAATTCCCCGAAGAGATACGCAACCATAATTCCCTTTTTTGCAATGAATGAAGTTCGATCATTCAGATCGGAAAAGTGAGGAATCTGACTACCATAACTATTTATTGCACTCTTGATAAGATTATCGTCAATTGCCGCTCCCGATTCGAAAGCAGCAAATCCGTTTTCAAACCAAATAGGGAGAGATCCTCCACTGAAATAATTTCTTATAAACGCCTTGCAAGCATAAAATTGCACAGCTGTATTTATATCCTTAAAAAGCTCCTTTTGATCGGCAGTAACTGGTCTGCTAACATAAATCTTTCCGTCATTTCCTATATAACCACAGTCAAAAGGGAATGCCGATGAAGGTTTGGAACTTTTGAAAGTAGATGTAAGAATCGGTACCACCTCAGGCATTACGAAGTTTGATTTATTAAAATAGAAGCTCTTCCTCTCCAAATTGAGCCCCCTGATTTTATTTCCGGCCTGAGTAATATCGACAACAGGCAACTGCTCATTTCTTATATCGAACAGATAGGTCGAAAGTGACCCGTCTTCGGCAACAACATCTATTGTCATATTCTGAGTATACGAGGCAGATGTAGTGCCCGATATTGCACTCGAATTGTTTATCTTAAGAGTAGCCTTATCGGAAACAGTAAAGGTTGCTACAAGTGAAGATTTTTGAATATCAGATGGGAACTCATACCATATTTTTTTTAGCTGATTGTCAATGTTACAGACTATATCATAATCCAGCGACGGATTTTTTGATTTTTCAAATACAAATGTCAATAGCTCCTTTTGAGAACTGAGAATTTTAGTAACCGAGACTGAATAGCTTGCCGACGAACCATCTTCGGCAAAAACAGAATATGTCACAGGAGTTGAGAAATTATTTACACTCTGGCGGTCGATCTGAACACTCTGACCAACTTTTACAATTGCGGAAGGGCTTACAGTAAAAGAGGCCTTCATTGAAGAGAGATCACAGGTTCCCGGCACAGAAACTGAAATAGTCGATCCCGTTATTGTTCCTGACACATCGTTGGTTAACCCGACATTATCCTGCGCCTTAAATCCAAAAGAGAGAATTGATTTATCACTGCTTTTTTGGGGCTCTTCACTTTTCGAACAACCCAAAAGCAGAAGCGAAACTATAAACAAGAGTTTAGTTTTGATAGCCATAGCAGATATTATTTTACTTATTTTCAAAATTAGTAAAATATGAAACTGCCTGATATTCAGTTAACAATTTTCCGGTTATTCTATTGAATGATAATCTATTAGTTTTTGTTACATTTTTCAGATGAAATAATGTATTAAAACAAAAAGCCATCCGTTTTGTTATTTTAGTAACAAACCGAATTAAAAATGTTTAAAGATTATAATCCATCAGATAAAAAAACCTTTCAGGTTATGAATGAGGAGGGCAAGATTGTTAATAAGCAACATATGCCCGAAATTACACCCGAAAGGCTGCTTAAGGCCTACAAAGATATGCTCTTTGCCAGAACTGCCGACCTTATGACTGTATCATATCAGAGACAGGGCCGAATATACACCTACCCCCCAAATTACGGACAGGAGGCTATTGCCGGAGCAGCAGGAGCAATCATGAGAGATCAGGATTGGATGGTTCCCGCATTCAGAGAGATGGGGGCGATGTTAGCCAAAGGTGTTACACTTAAAGAGCTATTCCTGTATTTCATGGGGAATGAAGAGGGTTCAAATTTCAAAAACGCCAAAAATGTTCTTCCAATAAGCGTTCCAATAGCTTCACAATATGTACACGCTACCGGTATAGGATACTCAATAAAGTATAAAAAAGAGAATAGCGTTGTATACGCTTTTGTAGGAGACGGCGGAACATCGGAGGGGGACTTCCACGAAGCCGTCAATTTTGCGGGAGTGTGGAGAGTTCCTGTAATATTCATAATACAGAATAATCAATATGGAATTTCGACCCCGGTAAAGGTTCAGACAGCCTCGGAATCCCTTGCAATCAAATCGATTGCCTACGGAGTAAAGGGAATCCGTGTGGATGGCAACGACTTTCTGGCAATGTACAAGGCTCTTCGGGAGAGCGCAGATATCTGCAGCAAAGGAGAGGGACCTGTTCTAATTGAAGCTGTAACATATCGCAAAGGTGCCCACACAACCTCGGACGACCCTACCAAATACAGAACAAAGGAGGAGGAGGAGTCCTGGGATATAAAAGATCCGTTGAAAAGGCTTAAGAGCTACCTCATTAAAGAGAAGTTATGGAGCGAAAAGATGGAGGAGGAGCTTCTCCCTCAGTATAAGCAGGAGATTGACAGACAGTTCGTCGAGGCCGAAAATTTCGGAGAGTATAAAGCTGAAGATGTATTTATGCACCACTACGCCGAAACTCCGGACGATCTTAAGGAGCAGTTGAGCCAATACAACAGATTCCTTCAGTGGAGAGAGACACGCATTAAAAACGAAGCAAAAAAGTAGGTTATGAAGATAATGAATATGGTTAATGCACTGAATGATGCATTAGATATAAAACTGGCAGATGACAAGAGTGTTGTCGTTTATGGCGAGGATGTGGGAGTAGAGGGGGGAGTATTCCGTGTAACAGAGGGTCTGCAACAGAAGTATGGAGTTGAGCGGGTATTTGACTCTCCTCTGGCCGAGTCGGGAATTGTCGGCAGTGCTGTTGGGATGGCTGTATCGGGTCTAAGACCGGTAGTTGAGATGCAGTTCTGCGGATTCATCTACCCGGCTTTTAATCAAATAATAAGTCACGCCTCGAGAATGAGGAACAGGTCGAGGGGCAAATATGAGACTCCGATTGTGATAAGAATGCCTTATGGAGGAGGAATTAACGCCCTCGAGCACCATAGTGAGAGTATGGAGTCTATTTTCGGCCATATACCAGGGCTTAAGGTCGTTGTTCCGTCAACACCTCACGACGCAAAGGGAATGATGATATCTGCAATAGAGAGTAACGATACTATCCTCTTTATGGAGCCTAAGCGTATATACAGAGCTATAAAGCAGGAGGTTCAGGAGGGGAAATATACCATTCCGCTGGGAAAAGCGAACGTTCTCTCTCCGGGTAGTGATGTTACCGTTGTTGCATACGGGGCAATGGTAAGAGAGGTACAACGTGCTATGGTTATGGCAAAAGAGCAGGGAATCAGTGTAGAGCTGATAGATCTCAGATCTATCTATCCTATTGATAAGGAGACTATTGCCAAATCCGTAAAGAAGACCGGTAGAGTAATAACTGTAACCGAAGGTCCCCGCACATATGGAGTTGCTTCTGAAATCAGTCAAATAGCCGTTGAAGAGGCATTTCTTCACCTTGAGGCTCCACCTGCAAGGGTTACAGGATTTGATACTATTGTACCGCTACCTAAAGGCGAGTATCACTATATGCAGGATCCGTACAAGATCCTTTATGAAATTGAAAGAATTGTAAAATATTAGCTATGAGATATATATTTAAATTTCCAGATATCGGTGAAGGGCTCGACGAAGGGACAATCGTAGAGTGGCACGTTGAGAAGGGAGAGGAGGTAAAAATGGGCGATCCACTCTGTACGATGGAGACCGATAAGGTTGTCACAGCCATACCTTCGCCAAAAAACGGAATAATTGCAGCCCGTTACGGCAAACCCGGAGAGAGTATTCACGTTGGAGCAGCTCTGGTCGAGATAGAGATTCCCGGAGTCGAAGGTGCAGATGCGGTTAACGAAGCCACAGCCGCAGAGCCTGTAAAGGAGGAGGGTGCGGGAGTTGTTGGTACTCTTGAAGTAGCAGGAAATAATATTGTCCTCTCTGCCAGCAGCGAAGGTGTATCGGAGAGTGAATCAAAGAGATCTGCCTCAAAAAGCAAAGTGCTTGCGACACCTGTTGCCAGAGCGATGGCAAAAGAGATGGGGATAGATATAAATACCATCAAAGGATCCGGACCTGGAGGCAGAGTAACGAAAGATGATATCAAGGGGCACAAAAAGAGTGACAGCATCACTGTTAAGAGAGAGGTTACCGATAATCTCACAGAGATAGAACCGCTTTCACAAATTCGCAAGAGTATTGCAAAACATATGATTCAGAGCAAACACAATGCTGCTCATATGACGGTATTTGAGGAGGTGGAGATATCCGAGCTTGTTAAAGTGAGAGAGCGATATAAGGAGAAGCTCGGCGAGGAGGGAGTAAAACTGACATATCTTGCATTTATTGTCAAGGCTGTTGCACTCTCTTTGAAAAAATTCAGAGCGCTCAATGCCGAGATGGATATGGAGGGTGGCCAGATGATCTATAAAAAGTATTACAATATAGGAATTGCAACAGATACCGATAAAGGGCTTGTTGTGCCGGTAATCAGGGGTGCCGATAAACTTTCGATTAAGGAGATCGCAAAAGAGATATCGGAAATTTCGGAAAAAGCACGTAACGGCAAACTTACACTTGAGGATATGAAGGGCGGAACCTTCACTATCACAAGCTATGGAAGTATCGGAGGATTATTTGCAGTTCCGGTTATTAACTACCCCGAGGCCGGAATACTCGGCATCGGAAGAATATCCAAACAGCCGATCGTCAGGGACAATCAGCTTGCAATAGGGACAGTATTGCCTCTATCACTAAGCGTTGACCACAGAATTGCCGACGGAGGGGAGACCTCGCGCTTCCTTAACTCCGTAATTGGCTATCTTGCCGATCCGGTATCACTTCTTATCGTTTAACAGGAATTAAAAAGTTATCAAACCGATATGTATGACGTTATAATCATAGGTTCAGGTCCTGCAGGATATGTGGCAGCAATCAGAGCAGGTCAGACAGGTCTCAGGTGTGCCATTGTCGAGAGAGGCACAATAGGAGGAATGTGTCTTAACTGGGGATGTATTCCATCCAAGGCAATGCTTGAGAGTGTAAAACTCTATCAGAAAATTCTGAAAGATTCAGCTCGATTCGGAATAGACGGAATAGACAAAAAGAGCGTCTCATTCAACTGGAACAGCGCTGTAAAGAGGGCAGATACTATAGTTAAAAGATTGACAGGAGGTGTAGAGTATCTTCTAAAAAAGAACGGAGTTGAGATAATCAAAGGTGAAGCGAAGATAGTATCTGCAGGTAAGGTACTGGCAGATAACAGATTGATAGAGGCAAAGAGCATAATAATTGCAACCGGATCAACCTCTCCAACTATTGAGAATAATTTTGAAGGGCTTGTTGCTGAACCGAAGGTACTCTTTACCGAACGCGAAGTTCCTCAAAATATAGTAATTACAGGGGATATGCCGGGTACAATTGAGCTGGCTCAACTTTTCAACCTGACAGGCAAAAAGGTA
>JAFIHK010000159.1 GCA_017848635.1 Bacteroidales bacterium
ATATTTTTCGAATATGATATAATGGCCAAAATACTCTTTGTAATTAGCCTTTTATCCATGGTAACATCTCTTTTCTTCTCTCTTTACGAGCTTTTGATATCTATTGACGCTCTCAGGTACGAACTTAGAAAAATAGAAAATTTTAAAAAATTGTAATTTTTTTTAAAAATTAAGGATTTAGAAAGGATTTATAAAAAAAGAGGTACTACATTTGGTCGTGTTAAAGGGTTCAGCCTCCCCTGAAGAAAATTCGTGTTAATTTCTGTGTTAGGGTATTTACAACTATTTATAAGGGGAGGCTATATTTTTGTCAAAACCGGTTTTCTCTCTTTATAGTGTGTTACATGGTCAAACCCCGCCTCTTTAATAATTGCAGTATATTTACCAAAGTTTTCACCGATTCTTCCGGTTTCGTGTGCATCGGAGCTGAGAGACACAAACTCTCCACCGCTTTTCTTGAATCTTTTTAGAATCTCTATGTCGAGTTCAGGTGCCTTGCCGTACTTATCCCGATAGGTATTTGTATTTATCTCCAGGGCTTTACCTCTCTCCTTCAGGAGCCTGAATATGGATTCGAAAATTTCCGGAAAATCGGCGTATTTTATAGATCGCACATTGTATGGGGCATATCTTGCAATATAGTCGAAGTGCCCGATTACATCAAAATTATCAAATTGAACAATGCAGTCATAGATGCTTTTCAGGTAAAACCCATAAGCCTCCCTCCAGTCTCTATTTTTGTAATAATCACCAAAATAGGGATCCATTCCCTCAACAAAGTGGGCAGATGCTATAATTGTGTCGAACGAAAAGCGATCAAGAAATCTGTTAATTTTTGCAAGAGATTTAAGTTGAATTCCTACCTCTATACCTTTTAGAATTTCAAAATTACCAAAACTGTATTTAATATTCTCTATCTCACGCTGCTGCTCAGCAGGATCAAAATCAAAAGCCACAATCCCTTTTGGAGGGTCTACATCGTAGTGATCGGTAAAGATAATTCCTCCAAGACCCTGTTTAATAGCTGTTTGAGCTGCGGAAATCATTGTCATTCGACTATCTGGAGAGAACTGAGAGTGTGTGTGGGAATCAAAAAGTTTCAAGGTAATCTATTTTGCAAATGTTATAAAATAATTGAGAAAGAAGTTCCAAATAGTAACAACTGCCGTTGCAATAAGTTTAGATATGTAAAATCGTTTTTTTGAATCTGCCGGCATAATAGCGGCTCCTCTCTTTTCATAAAAAAAGTGAAGAATTAATGTATTTATAAGTAATCCGGCAATTGAGATCAAAAGGAAAATAGCATACTCCTGTTCAATCCTGGGATTTTTACTCATAAAGGTCCACCAGCGGTTTAGAAAATAATTTGAGGATGCGGCACAAAGAAATCCGGCCGAATTTGCCACATATCGGTGCAGTTTGATCCTCTCTTTAAGGAGCCAAGTAATTCCGAAATCGACAAATACTCCTGATCCTCCTACCAGACCAAATTTTATAAACTGTTCAATCATTCTCCTAATTTTCCAACCTTCCAGCTATCCCCTGTTTTAACAACGGTAAGAACCCCTTTAGTCTCCTCTCTGTTACTGTCGGTTGTTATTTTGTATTTCACCTCAATACTATCCTTCTTAAGTCTCTTCTCTACCGAGACAATCTCAGGATGAAGACCTGCGATCTGCCTTTTAAAAAGCTCCAGAGCTGCGGAGTCAAGCCCGGCAAAAGGTGCTGACATAGAATCAAGTCCGCTGCTTAGAAGCTCAGGTGTGCAGAATTTAGCAGCACTGTCAAATTGTGCAGATAGATATGAATCCAAAAAACCCTGTGCGGTGTCTCTTATCTGGGTCTCTCTCCCGCCACAAGAATTAAGAGTTATCACAAAGAGAACTAATACTAAAAATGTGGAAGTTTTTTTCATTGTTATTTTCAATTAATTCAATTTTACAATTGTTATCCCGGACCCACCCATCTCCAGATGTTCATCACGGAATGACTCGACTCCGGCAATAGTTTTAAGGTACTTTCTTATCTCCTCCTTAAGGACTCCCGTTCCCTTTCCGTGAAGAATCTTAACCTCTCCTACTCCAACCATAAGGGCATCATCAATAAAATGGCTTACTGTGTCCAGGGCCTCGTCGAGACGCTGTCCTCTGATGTCGATTGAGGGTTTGAAGTTGAGTCTTCGTTCGGACATTCCATAAGAGTCGTAGCTCGGTTTTACATTTGCCTTCAATGAAGCAGAATACTGATTACCCGATATTCTCTCAACTTTATCGGCCTGGAGCACACTTATTATATTACCTACAGCAACACTGATATCTCTCTTATCTACTCTTGTAACCTCTCCGAACAGATCACTCCCCTTGATTTTAACCTTATCGCCCACTTTAAGAGGTGCATTAATATCTATACTGGACTCTACCCTCTTAACAGGTCTTTTTTCTCTCTCAGCAGCCCTCTTTTCTCGGTTCTCTCTCCTCCTTTGAAGCTGCTCCATTTTTGCCGCAATCCTCTTCTCCTGATCGTCAGGTGAGGTTTGAATCTGCATATCCTTTCCAAATGACTCCAGCTCTTTTCTGAGAACCTTAGTCTTCTCCTTCTCTGCCTGCGACTCCCTTATCTCTTTAATTGTTGCCTCAATCTTTTTGTTGGCCTCCTCCAAAACCCTTTTTGCCTCGATCTTTGCCTCGTTTATTATACTCTTTCTTAATGCCTGAATCTCACTTAACTCCTTCTCATATTTCCCTGTAATATTCTCAAGCACTTTATCGGTAGTCTTAATCTTCGCAAGTCGCTCTTCAAGTTGTTTACGGTTTCGTGCTATCTTTTTCAGGTGCTTCTCAAGATCGACAAAATCGGTCCCTGCAATCTCCTCAGCATGTTTTACAACACTTTCCGAAAGCCCGATCTTACGCGCAAGCTCGAAAGCAAAAGAGCTCCCGGGAGTGCCTGTTTCAAGTTTGAAAAGGGGCATAATATTCTGAACATCGAACTGCATTCCTCCATTTATAACACCCTTACTGTTACTTGCATAAAATTTAAGATTGCTGTAGTGTGTGGTAATAATCCCAAATGCACCTAACTTTTCAATTTCGGTAAGAATAGCTTCGGCGATTGCACCACCCGCCTGAGGTTCGGTTCCTGATCCGAATTCATCGATAAGTATAAAGCTCCCCGAATTTGCCTCTTTGAGAATATTTCTCATATTAAAAAGATGAGAACTATATGTACTCAGGTCATTTTCAAGAGATTGTTCATCCCCAATATCAATAAATATTGAATCGAAAAGAGGCAGTTCACTCGTTTCCGATGCCGGAATCAGCAATCCGCACTGGAACATATATTGTAAAAGGCCTGCTGTTTTAAGACAAACCGATTTACCTCCTGCATTCGGGCCGGATATAAGAAGAATTCTCTTTTCATTATTAAGGCTGAAAGTAAGTGGCACTATCTGCTTACCCTCTCTCCTTAAAGCAGATTCCAAAAGCGGATGCCTTGCCCTTACAAGCGAAAGCTCTCTCCCCTTTGCAATAATAGGTTTCCCTGCCTCCATAGAGACGGCAATCATCCCCTTTGCCCTTATAAAATCTATACTACAAAGGAATTCTCCAGCTGCAAGAAGTTCAGGCAGATATGGTCTTAAAAAATCGGAAAACTCCTGTAAAATCTTAACAATCTCTCTCTGTTCAGCAAACCTTAGCTCCTTAATCTCATTATCAAGTTCCACTATCTCCATCGGTTCAATATAGACAGTCTTTCCCGAAGCAGACTCGTCATATACAAATCCTGGAACCTTCCTCTTATTAGAAGCATTAACCGGAACAAGAACTCTGCCCTCCCTCATAACAACCGATGCATCCTCTTCAACAAAACCCTCACTTTGAAGCTTTTTAAGAATAGCCGCACATCTTCTTGATATCTGCCCCTCCCTCTCCTTAAGAGCTCTCCTGATTGATAAAAGATCAGGGCTTGCATTATCCCTGACCTCTCCATACTTATCAATTATGCAATCTATTCTCCTTGAGACCTCAGGATAAAGAATCACAGGCTCTGTCATCTTCTTGAGATTTGGATATGCTGTCGCTCTCTTATCAGTAAAGAAATTAACAACCAGCTTAACAGTATCCAAAGCCTGCCTGAGCCTTACGAGCGATTGGAGATCAAGCCAGGCAGATGTTATCTCGAGAGGTTTTAAGAAGGTAGTGGTATCGACAAATCCCGAATCGGGAAATGAGTTTTCCAGCATAAGGATCACTCGCATCTCGTCGGTTACATTTAGAGAGTGCTCAATATATTCGTAGTCACATGAAAAGGCAAACTCACGGGCCATATTTTTAGCTGTTTCTGTCGAACAGCGGCCCTCTATCATCGACCTTATCTTATCGAATCCTGTTTTACACTCAACCTTTTGCATCCGGATATGAATTTTCTATAGCAAGTCTTAACTCCGATATTGAGTTAACAGGTTTGATCTCCCCATTCTGTACAAACGAGATTCCCCCTGTCTCCTCCGAAACCACAATCACAACAGAGTCTGTTACCTCGGTTACTCCAACGGCGGCGCGGTGCCTCATACCATAACGAGGCGGAATATTCAGATTCTCTGTAATCGGCAACGTGCACCGCGCCGCTACAATTTTATCGTCCGAAATGACCATAGCACCGTCATGAAGAGGAGCATTTTTAAAGAAAATATTCTCAATAAGTCTCCTGTTAATGACAGCATCGAGCCTGTCTCCCGTATCAACAATAAATTCAAGCGACGATTTTTGTGCGAGAACAATCAGTGCCCCGGTTTTCGTTTCGGACATTCTCCGGCAGGCATGCGTCAACTCTCCCAATGCCTCAAGCGAGAGACCCTTCTCTCTTTTGTTGAAAAGCGCCCCCAGTATTCTCATATTTCTTCTGGAATCCATATACTTGGTTCCCAAGCGAAGTAGGAATCTTCTGATCTCCTGCTGAAACAGAATTATCAATGCAAGAACTCCTACACCTATCACCTGACCCAGAATTGCACTCAACAAATCCATATGCAGTGCTTTGACGATAAGCCAGATGAAATAAAACACAATTATACCGGTAAATATATTAAAGGCAGCAGTGCCCTTTATTAGCTTATATGCCTGATATATAAGCACCCCAACGAGCACAATATCTATTACATCTATCAGTTCAATTTTTATAAGATTCAGCATAATATGCAAACTTAATAATTATTCGACAAACCCTAATGTGGCAACACTCACCCTGCACCCCTCAACACCCTCTAAATGCCGGCCGCACGCCTCAATAGTTGCACCGGTAGTAAGGACATCGTCAACTAAAAGAATATGCTTCCCCTCAACTTTCTCCGCTCCTCTGATTCTAAAGGCTTCGAAAACATTCTTCCATCTCTCCTCAGGATCCTTCTTTGTTTGAGTTGCAGTATATCTGCTTCTGACAAGCACCCCGCCAAGTAGCGGCTTACCAAGTTCTTGCGCAACCCCCTCAGCTATGATTTCGGCTTGATTGAACCCTCTCCTCCATCTTTTATAAAAATGCAACGGAACTGGAATAACATAGTCAATATCTGCAAAACGTCCACTCTCCCTCATTTTAACTCCAAGCATATGCGCAAAAAAGAGTCCCATCTTTCTCTCTCCGTTATACTTGAATTTATGGACAATCTCCTTGTAATCACTACCCTCTCTATAGTAAAAGAGTGCAGATGCTTTCACCTCCTTTAACCTCCCCCAGAAAAGAATTTCTGCAGGATTACCGCTCCAGTTCCAGAAAAATGTTAGCGGAAAGTCAACCTCACAAGCAAGGCATAAATAGTGTTCATCCTTTAGCAGAACCTCTCCGCAAACAGGGCACACCCTGGGAAACAGAATATCCGTCAACAACATACCCAACCCCTCCTTTCACTTTTAAACAGCAATATATCAGTTCACAAAGACCGCATTCGCTGCAGCCTGCAATACATCGTCATTTCTGATTATGCTTGCAATTCTACCCTTCTGGTAGTAATATCTGTTACATATCTCCTCCTCCAGAAGCGACTTGATCTCCCCCTTGTTCTTTCTCAAAACTTCACTCTTGCTTAGCTTTACACTCTTTTCCAGACTATCAATCTTATCTTTAATCCCGTCATAAAGCCCCTCTTTCTTAGCAAGTGAGAGTAGCTGGTCAAACTCTACCTCGGTAGCAGTTCTGTGGTCAAACTCCCTTCCTGCGGCAAAAGAGACAAAATCTTCGTACTCAGCATCGGTTAGTACAAATTTTTCCGGAGAGTCAATCGAGTTGTGCTCTTTATAGTACTTCACCGAATAAGTATGAAGAATGTCGTTATAAACCAGAGAAACAGCGGCTCTGCTGTATTGCTCCTGCTTCATTGCAACATCGGGAGTAACCCCACCACCATCATAAACAGTTCTACCTTTATTAACGGTTTTAAATGCCTTTGTCAATGAGTCGGGAATATAACCGACACTTCCGTCGGGATTTCTGTGACTGTAATCGATTGCCTGAACACATCTGCCGCTCGGAATATAATATTTTGCAGTTGTGAGCTTTATTTTGTCATTGTATCCGACATCCCTTATGGACTGCACCAATCCTTTACCAAATGTCCTTGTTCCAATAATTGTAGCTCTGTCAAGATCTTGAAGCGCTCCGGCTACAATCTCCGAAGATGAGGCAGATGAAGAGTTTACCAGCACGGCGAGAGGAATTTTCAGATCTACAGGCTCCTCCTTAGTGTAGTATTTCATATCCATTTGAGGAAGCTTCCCTTTCGAGTAAACCACCATTGTTCCTTTCGGAACAAACAGAGAAACAACCTCCACAGCCTCATCAAGAATTCCGCCACCGTTCCCGCGCAGGTCGATAACTACTCTTTTCAGCTTTCCGGTGGCTTTAAGGTCCATAAGAGCCTTACGGACATCCTTTGCACCCCCCAGCGTAAATCCGGAAATTCGTATATACCCGGTCGTATCTCCAATCATTCCGCTGTACTCAACATCCGAAAAATGAATTCTCTCTCTTGCGATTGCCAGCTCAACACCGGCAGGACCCTTAAGTTTGTTTACTATGAATTTAACAGTTGTTCCGGGCTTACCCTTCATTTTCGCACTAACATCGTCCACCTTCATACTTTCGGTGGAGAGCCCGTCAACCATCATGATTGTATCTCCGGCAACAAGTCCGTTCTTGGCAGCAGGAGAGTTCTCATACTGCTCCGATATAATTATCGATTTCCCGTCTTTTTTTATCAACGCTCCTATTCCTCCATACGATCCGGTTGTGAGAAGCTCAAGACTCTCCTCATCATCTTCGGGAATATAGACAGTGTAAGGATCAAGAGATTCCAGCATGGCATCTATCCCTTTTCTCACCAGCTTTTGTACATCCACAGAATCAACATAAAGCATAGAGAGCTCCCTTAAAATAGACAATTGTATATCTAGGCTTTTTGCAGCCTTAAACTCTTTTGACTGAGCAGATGCACCTGTGGCTATGGCCATCATAACCAGGAACACCGAAATACTTAATAACTTCTTCATTTCAATACCATTTCTTATATGTTCACAAAAGTAAGGATTTACTATCTTTGGTGCAATAAAGTAACAAAAAATGGAGATAATTTTCGCAACTGCAAACAGACACAAACTTAAGGAGGCACAATCGATTGCGGGCACAGAGTTTCAACTGCTTAGTTCCGCATCGCTTGGAGTTACCGAAGATATCGAGGAGACAGGAGCTACACTTAAGGAGAATGCACTGATAAAAGCCAAATACCTATGGGAAAAATTCGGCCGCCCCTGCTTTGCAGATGATACCGGTCTTGAGATAGATGCACTTGAGGGAAGGCCGGGAGTCTATTCGGCCAGATATGCAGGCGAGGGTTGCTCCTTTGCCGATAATGTACAAAAGGTCCTTAAAGAGATGAACGGTATTACAAACAGAGGAGCCCGTTTTAAAACAATCGTAGCCCTTATTACAGATGGTACGCCTCACTTTTTCGAAGGGTGTGTCGAAGGCACTATTACCGAAACAACTTCTGGAGAGAAGGGGTTCGGATATGATCCGGTCTTTAAGCCTGCGGGATATGACACCACGATGGCCGAGATGAGTGAAGAGGAGAAAAACAGAATCTCCCACAGAGGAATTGCTGTAACTAAAATGATAGAATATTTGCGTCAGTATAATAAATAAATTATTGAAAACCAATATTATAGTTTTAAACAGTATTAAATTTCGCGATAACGCCCACATTATAAACGGCTATTCCGACACTAACGGCCGTAGTGGATTCGTATTATATGGAAGCGGCAATGCCGGCAAGAGGGGTTCATTCTCACAGATACATCCACTTAGTATTATCGAGGCCGTTACCGATCCCTCCACTAAGGGGAGCCTTCCTGTAATCAGAGAGTTTTCGCCACTGATGAACCTTCCGGCAATAAGGAGCAATATAGTAAAAAATGCAATCGCTGTGTTCATCGGCGAGTTGATATACAGAAGCCAGAGAGAGGGCGGTGCAGATCCCGGTTTATATACTTTTTTTGTAAAAACAGTTTTGGATCTCGAATCCGAAAGGGATAACATTGCCGATTTTCACCCATGCTTTGTCGTAGAGTACTGCCGCCGACTGGGATATCTGCCTCAGAAAAGTATAGGGTCGGAGGGTATGAGGTTCGATATCTCTGCAGCATCTTTTACATCGTCAAAAACATTAAGGGAGAACCTTCTTTTTACAACCGATAGTTCGTCCATACTTCAGAACATACTTTCGGAGGAGCCCTCCGTATATAAGAGACTGGGAATATCCGGTAAAAGCAGATATGAATTTGTCGTTGAAATGTTAAAATATTTGGGATACCATCAGGGTGTTGAGATTGAATTAAGGTCACTCAGGGTTCTGCATGAAGTTTTTGAATAATACCTATATTTGCCTCATGTCAATAACAACACAGATATATACACTTTTTTCATACTCTCTTCTTAATGAGGTGGATGAAGCTCGCAAAAACCCTTGGGAGAAGCAGGAGAAGCTCTTCAGAACTCTCATCGAGGCCGGAAGAGAAACATGGTTCGGTTCGGAACACGGTTTTGCAGGTATAACAAGTGTAAAGGATTATCAGAATGCCGTTCCTTTAAGGGATTACAATGGATTCGAACCATTTATCGACAGAATTCGGCACGGTGAAAATTATATCCTGTGGAATCAAAAGGTAAAGTGGTTTGCAAAGTCAAGTGGTACCAGCTCTTCCAAGAGTAAATTTATTCCGGTCACCGATGATGCTCTCTATAACTGTCACTATTCCGGAATGAGAACAATGCTTGCAGACTATCTCAATAAAAATCCCGATTCGGGACTCTTTAAGGGGAATGCACTAACTCTTGGGGGTAGTGTAAACATCGATGAGGCCGGGTCAGGAGAGACCTTTTACGGAGACCTGTCTGCAATACTGCTTAAAAATGCAAATATTCTGGTGGAGCTCAGGAGAGTACCTTCAAAAGAGATTGCATTGATAGCCGATTTTGACACTAAGGTTACTGAGATCTGCAAAAATGCAGAGAAATATGATGTTACCAATTTTTCCGGTGTCCCTTCATGGAATCTTGTTCTTATGAACAGAATCCTGGAGTACCACAACATACCCGATCTTCTCCATCTTTGGCCTAATCTGGAGCTCTTTATGCATGGAGGAATCAATTTCGAACCATACAGGGAACAATATCGTAAGCTAATTCCGTCCGATAAGATGAATTATCGTGAAAATTACAATGCCTCGGAAGGTTATTTTGCTTTTCAGGATGAGGCAGATGAGGATTCAATGTTGCTTCTGCTCTCAAATGGTGTTTTTTATGAATTTATCCCATTGGAAAAGCTTGATGAAGCTCTTGAGGGATCGTTCCGGGAGTTTGATACGATAGAGAGTGTTAAGACAGGTATAAATTATGCAATGGTCATTACAACAAACAGCGGTTTGTGGCGCTATCTTATTGGGGATACGGTCGTTTTCACTTCGCTGACTCCACATAAAATAAAGATTACCGGAAGAACTCAGATGTTCATAAACACCTTCGGAGAGGAGCTTATGATAGGGAATGCCGAAAAGGCGCTTTCACTCGCCTGCTCTGCATTTAATGCTACTATCACGGATTACACTGTTGCGCCAGTATTCATGCATGACAAGAGTAAAGGTTACCACCAATGGTTAATTGAATTCGAGAATCACCCATCTGATTATGAAGTGTTTGCCAACTATCTGGACGGTGCACTATGCGAAATAAACTCCGACTATGACGCTAAACGGACAAACAGCGTAACCATGAACAGGCTCGAGCTTATCTCCCTTAAACCTGGAACATTTTTCGAATGGATGAGAAGAAGGAATAAACTTGGAGGACAGAATAAAGTTCCTCGCCTTAGCAATAAAAGAGATTTTGCCGATGAGCTATTAAAAATAAATGAAGATATTTGAACAAAAAATATTTGAAGTATCAAATGAGAGCGAGTTCAGCGAACTGGCTCTTGAAATATTTCATTTTCAAGCAGAACACTCTCCTGTATATAAAAAATACATTTCACTTTTAGGAATAAAAACGGAATCTGTAAAGGAGGTCGGGCAGATCCCTTTTCTTCCGGTCTCCCTGTTTAAATCGGCAGATATAATTACCGAGGGATATAAACCGGAAATAGTTTTCACAAGCAGCTCAACAACAGGAATGATTCCTGCGAAGCATCCCGTTGCCCGAATATCTCTTTACGAAAAGAGCTTCTCTGCCGGATTCAGATATTTTTATGGAGATCCTGGAGAGTATGCAATTCTATCTTTACTCCCGTCATACCTTGAGAGAGAGGGATCATCCCTGGTTTATATGGCAGAGAGTCTTATGAAACAATCAGGCAATCCTGCCAACGGTTTCTACCTCTATAACCACTCTGAACTATACGAAAATCTGAAGTCATTAAAAAAAGAGGAGACTCCGGTAATTCTTCTGGGAGTGAGTTTTGCACTTTTAGATTTTGTAGAAAAATTTAAACTCGATTTCCCCAATCTCACAGTTATCGAAACCGGAGGAATGAAGGGAAGAAGAGAGGAGCTTACCAGGGAGGAGATTCACGAGGCACTCTGCACCGGTTTTAACACAAAGTATATTCACTCAGAATACGGAATGGCTGAGCTTTTATCGCAGTCATATTCAAAAGGCGACGGCATTTTTCAATCGGTTCCTTGGATGCGCATTATAGTAAGAGACACCTCCAATCCATTTAAGATAGTCGAAAATGGAGTACGAGGAGGTGTAAATATTATAGATCTGGCAAACCTCTACTCATGCTCCTTTATCCAAACCGACGACCTGGGAATAAAAGAGGCCGGGGACTCTTTCAGAATCCTCGGCCGCATGGAAAACTCCGAGCTCAGAGGTTGTAACCTCCTGCTCGGATAGTGTTTAATCTATCTGTTGAGTAAAAGCTTCAAGCTCCTTCATTATTTTTTCGCCTTCGGCCTCAAGTCCGTTCTTCTTATAGATCTCGGTTACATAGTAGATAAATGATATGCTGCTTTCAACATCTTCCTTAGAGAGATAGCCGGCACCGTATCTCTTGGCAAAGAATCTGGCAGCTGTGTAGCTCTCATTGATAAATGCCTTCCCTAGTGCCATTCCCTTTTCCTTTGCACCAATTCTCAGGTACATATCTATTGCATCAATAATTGAATATTCGTTAAGCGAACCAAGAATTGTACAGCTAAGCGGGAAATGTTTTGGGATCATAACCGACTGCATCTTATCCAGAACCTCTTCGGCCTCTTTGTTCTTGCCCTTCTCGATAAGCGAGCGAGCAGTAAGAGTAAAGATATTTCTCAAAGGCATTACAGCAGCGAAGGTCAGGAAGTGTTGATAGTCTATATTTACCTCTGGGTCATTCATATTGCCCCACTTGTAGACATTCATTACCAGGTTATACATTTTATCGGTTGCCGTTCTTCCCGGATTGCCGGTTGTAGATTTGGTTTTTATAGGAACAAACTTATAGGCATACCCGTTGTACTCGAGGTAATCTTTAATTCCTATCTCCATATCTCCACCCATCTGCGCAAAATAGATAGGTCTTTCCCATTTATAATTTGCCAACAGATCGAGAATAATCATCTCTGTCTTTGTAAGGGCTCTCTTTCCTTCAGGAATATTGAGCTGAATAGTGTCAACAATAAGAGAACTGTCGGCAACAGGAACGATACCGTTCTTTATAACCGCCTCTTTATCAACAGGAATTGTAAGTTGTCTGGCAGCAAAGAAGCTGTGAGCCTCCCCATCCTGGTCAATAAACTTGCCTTTAGGATTTGATATAAAATCAATTACTGCCTTAAGCGGAATAGGCTTCTTTATCTGATCCTCTATCTGCAGCCAGTCATTCGTCCCGAACAGATACTCCTCTTGAGGTATGGATAGATTGAGAGGAGGAGAGTCATAGACTCTGTATTTCATTTGGTTTATATACCAATCCATTCCGAGGAGCGATGTATTTACAATTCTGACATCTGTTCTTACACCCTCAACCTCCTGAATATACCAGAGAGGGAATGTATCATTATCTCCGTGAGTAACAAGAACCGACTCCTTTTCACAACTCATAAGGTAATTGTATGCCATGTCATGCGCACCGTAACGGTTACTGCGATCATGGTCATCCCAGTTTTCACCCAGCATCTGGAACGGAACCAGGAGAGTCACCGAAGTAGTAAGAATTGAAGCTGCCTTTGCGTTCATCTTGTTTCGCAGGAAGTCTTGAATGGCTAGGACCGCCAATCCTATCCATATTGCAAATGCATAGAAGGATCCCGCATATGCATAGTCCCTCTCCCGCGGCTGGAATGGAGGCTGGTTAAGATAAACAACTACAGCAATTCCGGTAAGGAAGAAGAGCAGAAGTATCACCCACCAGTTCCTGCGATCTTTTGCAAAATGGTAGAAAAGACCTATGAATCCCAAAAGCAGAGGAATCATATAGTAGTGATTCTTTCCTTTATTTTTTACAATATAGTCAGGTCCTGTGCTCTGATCTCCCAACCTGGCCTGGTCCAGAAACTTAATTCCGGACTCCCAGTTACCCCTTACAGGATCACCAGGTACAGAGCCTTGCAGATCATTCTGTCTCCCTGCAAAGTTCCACATAAAGTAGCGCAGATACATCCAGTTGATCTGATAATCGAAGAAGTAAGCGAGATTGTCGCGGAATAGAGGAAGTTTCTTATCGCTTCCTGAGACACTCTTGCCACGTCCCTGAGTATAGGTTTCATAAAACCTTATGTGATCGGCAGATGTGCTCCACATTCTAGGAAAGAGCATCTTATCTTCCGAATAGTATTTTGGTTTAAGAGGACCTTTAATCTTTTTGTATTTATCACCTATTTTGTTGTAATAGTAGTCAAAATCGGCATCGTATCTAGACGCATAACTCTCTCCGTAAACAAGAGGATTGCTTCCGTACTGTTCACGGCCAAGATATCTTACAAGAGTAAAAGGATTATCAGGCTGATACTCATTTGTAGGAGTATTGGCAGATGATCTTATAATCACAACTGCGAAAGACGAATAGCCTATCACTATCATTGTGAATGCAAGCAATATTGTGTTTACAAGCACCATACCCCTCTTGTATGTTCTGAAAATCGCAAAGAACAAAAATCCAAGAAGAGCCAGCATAAAGAATGTAGCACCAGAGTTGAACGGCATAGAGAAACCGTTAACAAAAAGCAGATCTACATATGCGGCAATTTTAGGCAGATACGGGATCACCCCAAAGAGAACAACCCCTAGTATTAAGGCAGATATTAACAGAACGTAGAATATTCCCTTTCTGGTCACATCATATTTTTTGTAGTAGTATATGAACACCAGAGCAGGAATGGTAAGCAGATTAAGCAGGTGAACCCCAATTGAGAGACCCATAAGGAAGGAGATAAGTATAATCCACCTGTTTGACCAAGGTTCATCGGCCTGCTCTTCCCATTTGAGCATTGCCCAGAATACAACTGCAGTAAATAGAGAGGACATTGCATATACCTCAGCTTCAACGGCCGAAAACCAGAATGTATCGGAGAAACTGTATGCGAGAGCACCTACGAGACCTGCACCAATAATGGTTATTACATTTGGAATTGAAAATGTATTCTCCTCCCCGTTTTTCCTGTTTTTTTCAAAAATCCTTCTGGAAAGGTGAGTGATCGTCCAGAAAAGAAAAGTGATTGTAAGTGCCGACATAAGTCCGCTCATAGCATTAATGAGCATCGCCGCACTATCTTTATCGCCAAAAAGTGTGAAGAATCTTGCTATAAGCTGAAACACAGGATTTCCCGGAGGGTGACCGATTTCAAGCTTATACGATGAGGCAATAAACTCTCCACAGTCCCAAAAGCTCACTGTAGGCTCTATGGTAGAGAGATATACGAATGCCGATATTACAAAAACAACAAAACC
>JAFIHK010000160.1 GCA_017848635.1 Bacteroidales bacterium
CTGGGCAACATGGGCGGCCGCATGAGCCGTTGCCTCGTGGCGGGCGGCACGCCGGTTCTGGGCTACGACAAGGACGAGGCGATGAGTGTCCAGTAGAAGCAATTTCTCCCGGCGATATTTACAAAATTGATCCTAACGTTTGTTCTGATTGTGGAACATGTGCCGATGTTTGCCCTGTAGGTGCAATAAGTCAGGCTTAATTCTTAATAATAATAAAGAGAAGACCGGGCAGAAATTTCTGCCCGGTCTCTTTTTTATACTTTACTGCATTGTTTGGCAAATTTCTCCCAATGCCTGTTTCTATTTAAAATGTAATAGAGTAGTAGCAATTTGTTTGATTATTATACTGATGGTATGGATTAACTATGGCAACAGAAAATTCATAAAAATAACCACTATATTCCGTAGGAAGATTAGGATCTCTCCACATTATTCCGGGTTCCGGATTCCAATATTCAGTGCCACTTCTCCCAATGATTGATATTAGAGGCATATATCCGGGCAGATGATTGAATGAGTGGTTGGCATATTCCGGGACGATACCATACTCCTCCTCTCCGGTTTCCGAAGATATCCATATTCCCCAGCTCAACTTAATAGGAACACTCTCATATACCATTATTGTCGTACTGCTACTATAACCTGCATAGCTTGCCTTAAGCTTTATGGCACCCCTGTTTGTGAGAGTGTTAATCAAATCTTTAGCGGTAACGGTAGTACTCAATCCCGATGTGCTGCTTAAACTGACAATAGAAGATGGATTATTTCCGGCACTTTCAAGACTCCAGTTTGCTTCGATATTCTGATTTGCATTCCAAGGGATTGCTCTTACCCTATAAACGCTGCTACCTCTTACCCCGGTCGACCTCCTGTGGTCCGTAATACTACTTTTTGCCGGAATAGTCACGCCTGTGACAGCATTATAACTCTCAATAATCTCAATTCCTTCACATTCGGCATAATTGACATTTATTACCGATGATGCCGTTTTTTCTGATCCGTCAGTTGAATATGCCGTAACATAGCAACTACCGGGGTTTACGGGAGTGACAACACCGTTTTGATCCACCGTTGCAATACTATTATCGGAACTTCTCCACAGTAAGGTCTTGTTGGCTGCATCCGAAGGTAAAATCCATGCGGTAAGAGTTTTGGTCTCTCCACCATAGGTTAGGTTCAATATTGATGGAGATAAAGAGATTGATGTTATATATTTAACAGGATCGCTATATACAACTGAAACCCGCATACTATCCTTTATCCCGGAGCCATCTTTGGCATATGCAAATATTTTACAATCCCCATATCCGTTTGATGTTACAGTACCGTTCTCAGACACTGAAGCAATCAATGGATTCGATGATAGCCAGGAAACCCTTTTGTCGGCCGCGCTTACCGGAAGTGCTGTACAGGTAAGAGCAAAGTTCTCATTAAGGTTGGTGAAGCTAAGCGATTCAGGAGAGATCTTCAGCGACTGAACCAAATCGGATAGTCCCTCTCTCTCAATTCTCCATGAGGTTTCATTTAGTGTGTTTCCCTTTAATTTAATAGTCAGTTTATACCAGGTATTCCGTTTTATGTCGAAATTGGTCGTCTCGTTATTTCCTAAAAATATTCTGTACTTAACCGAGCCTGTTTTCTGTGGAGAACGGTATGTTGCCGAAATCTCCGCATAAGTACATAATCTGCCGCTCTCTTCGGGTAGAACCTTCATTGTCTGGTTACTATTGTTCGGCAATAGTTCTCCCTGCATATTTTCGGCAAGAATCAACTCCTGTGATGATTGGTGAGAGTCAGAGAGTGTAGGATTCTCTATACTGTAACCCTTCTGGGCTATATCATAAAGAGTTGTTGCTTTATAATCCTCAAACAGGCTGGTTTTAAGTGGAGTGTTTTTGATCTCAATTTTAGTAACATCAATTGAAACATTTTTGTCCATTGATGACTTATCCAGTACTACAGTAAGTTTACTGTAACTCCTCTTCATCTCAAGAGGAACTATTACTCCGCTGTAAACATATATGTTGCGGCATCTGCCAGTGAAAATCCTCCTGTTCTTAAGCTCTGCAGGGAGAGTAAAAAGAATCTTTTTCTGCTCCAGCTGCAGATCGCTCATAACATCGGATCCGAACATATTTGAGCCCCAGTTAGCAACCGCATAAACCGAAATATAATCGCAATTAACTGTTATTGAAGGACTCGAATAAATAGATGGCAGATACATATGTTGAGAGAATCTACCCTCCTGATCAAATATAAAGAGGTTAAGATCATTTATTTCCGACGTAAAATTGTCTTGGGAAATAACCTTCTCAAATGATGAAGAGTCGGATGAGAGTTTGATAACAATCTTTTTTCCTATAATACCTGACTCCTCCGGTTTTTCATCCTTTGCACAAAATGTTAATAGCGGTAATAAGGCTGCAAATATTGCTGCCACAAATGCCTTTTTCATAATCAGAATTCTACTTCGCCCATATTTTGATTGTCCCAGTCGGCGATGGTGATTGATGTTATTACAGTCCCTTTCTCTACAAGCATTTCCGGAGATGAACTGCCGGGTCTCTTGATAATTACAGAGATATTATATACAGTATTTCTCTCTATACCGTTGTTTGTAGTTCCCCCGTATCCATCTCTGTTAATATTAACAGGGTAGTAGTATTTTACTCCGTTAAGCATGGCCTCTATTACAAGTCTGGTGAACTTTTGCCCTGAAGATTCCTGGGATATAGTATTTTCGTAAGTGTACAGATGGTGTTTTTCACTATAAGGAGTATCTGTTATGCTCCCGGCTATCTCATCATACACAAGCCCCGAAATTTTACAATCCGAGAAGGATGATGGCTGGAGAGAACCACTGTTTATAAAAAATGGATTTGTGGTTGTACCTCCTTCAATGAAGGGCCTGATTTTAGGTACATTTGTCAGATATATTTTTACGCTTGTAAGAGAGATCCCCTGGTATGGAGTATTTGCAAAATCTGTCTTAATACTGTTTACAACAACTTTGGCAACTACTCTTTTGAGAGTCATATTTATTGTATTTGATTGACTGATTGAGGCATTGCTATATTTTCCGCTCATTGTAAAGTCTTTTAAACCCTCATTCTTTAAATTTGCCTCTTTGAGAAGAAAATCGGATTCATTAACAATTCCGGTCCATTGAGTGCTATCGTGAGAGTTTGCGACGACATAAATATTTTTCAATCCGGTTGTGGATTGAAAGTTTATGTTGTTGAGAAGCTCCTGATTGCTGATTACAAAATATTTATAGGTTTCAAGCGTCTTAGCCGCATCGTTTTTAAATACAAATACGGCAAGATTATTTATTTGATTGTCATTGGACTGATTATTATGTGCAACTCCTGTCGATTTGGTAAGATTATTGATTCTTAAAATGATGTTAGCCTGTTTTACCTTTTCAAGCTCATCCCCTGATGATGTTTCATCTTTTGAACATGAGGGTAGAGCTATTAACGCTAAAAGAGCACCCCACAATCCTTTTCTTAAAATTCGCGTTTTCATGAATTGATTTTTTTAGATAGTTAGTAATTTGTTATTAAACCGGTTTAATTGATTGCGAAAATAGGTTTGCTAAAGATGCTTTGTACTCATAATTAGATATTTGTATGATATAATTAAATAATTATCTCTTTTTAAAAATTGTAACTAAATTTGCATTTCGTAAATCGTAATAAATTAGCTATGTTAACACTTAAACAACTGAGAGAGCAGCCGCAATTTGTAATCGACAGGCTGGCTGTAAAGAATTTCGATGCAAAGGAGATTCTGGAGAAAATTACCAATCTCGACCAGATTCGGAGAGAAACACAAACAGAACTGGATTCTTTGCTCTCCTCCCAGAATAACATGGCTAAGGAGATAGGTTCTCTAATGAAAGAGGGAAGAAAGAGTGAGGCAGATGAAGCAAAAAGAGCTGTAGCAGAGCTTAAAGAGAAATCGAAAGAGCTTGATGAGAAGATGGCTAAAGCCGTATCTGAAATGAACGATCTGTTGGTGTTGCTTCCTAACTTGCCTCATAAAAGTGTTCCGACTGGTAAAACTGCCGAAGACAATATTATTGTAAGAGAGGGGGGTATTATTCCGGAATTGAATAATTCTATTCCTCACTGGGAACTGGCCAAGAAATACGATATCATCGATTTCGATCTTGGAGTAAAAATAACAGGCGCCGGCTTCCCGGTATATAAGGGTAAAGGTGCAAGAATTCAGAGAGCGTTAATCTCATATTTCCTGGATAGAAATACAAAGGCTGGTTATACCGAGGTTATGCCTCCCCATATGGTCAATGAGGCTTCGGGATTCGGTACAGGTCAGTTACCCGATAAAGGTGAGCAGATGTATTTTGTCGGATTGGATAATTTCTACTTAATACCAACCGCTGAGGTTCCGGTTACCAATATTTACAGAGATGTGATTCTTAACAACACAGAACTCCCCGTGAAGGTAACGGCATATACACCTTGTTTCAGAAGAGAGGCAGGTTCTTACGGAAAAGATGTTAGAGGATTAAACAGACTTCACCAGTTCGATAAAGTTGAAATTGTTCAGATCGCGAACCCTGATTCATCATATGAATCACTGGAGGAGATGGTTAAACATGTAGAGGGAATTGTTCAATCTCTTGAACTTCCATATAGAATATTAAGATTGTGCGGAGGTGATATGAGTTTTACATCGGCACTTACATACGATTTTGAAGTATACTCTGCAGCTCAGCAGCGCTGGCTTGAGGTAAGTTCTGTTTCAAATTTTGAAGCCTATCAGGCAAACAGATTAAAGCTCAGATACAGAGATGAAGATGGAAAAACTCAGCTGGCTCATACACTGAACGGAAGTTCCCTTGCTTTGCCAAGAATACTGGCAGCTCTTTTGGAAAACAATCAATGTGAAAAGGGAATCAAAATTCCTGCTGTTTTGAGAGAGTACACAGGATTTGATTACATAGATTAATCAATGCGTTCTAAAACAACGATACTTGGAATCGACCCCGGAACTCAAATTCTGGGGTTTGGTGTTATTTCTACCGATGGTATCTCTTTTAATTATATCACATCCGGTGTGCTTGACCTTAGAAAGATCGGGGATCCGTTTGAGAAGCTTATGCACATATCTAACAGAGTAAAAGAGTTGATAGGTGAGTATCACCCCGATATTATGGCCATTGAGGCTCCATTTTACGGAAAGAATGTGCAATCTATGCTTAAACTGGGTAGGGCACAGGGAGCTGCAATTTCGTCGGCGCTTGTATTGAATGTGCCTGTTTTCGAGTATGCTCCAAGAAAAATCAAACTCTCTGTTACGGGAAAAGGTGCTGCTTCTAAGGAGCAGGTGGCATCATTACTCTCTTCGATTTTAAAAATAACAATCAATCAAAAATTCTTCGATTCAACAGATGCTCTGGCTGTTGCTTTTTGCCACGCAATTAACGGAGGAGTCACCAATTCTACTCATAAAAGTTCATCTACATGGGACTCTTTTGTGAAAAACAATCCGGGCCGGATAAAATAATTTTCTGCCAATTTAACTTTTCTTCCCCATTAAGTTCAAACTAAGGAATTTTTACGGTGTTATTATGTGGTGTGAATACTGTAAAAACCTATATAACTTGAAATATAATATTTATGAAATTTAAAATTAGAATCTTTTTGACACTATTAGTCTCTTTGTTAAGTGTCACAACTTTTGCTCAGCAGAACCTCTCTTTAAGGCTTGTTCTTGTTGACAGTACTTCAAGAAATCCTATTGAGTTTGCTACGGCATCGGTGACTCCGGTAGGGGCAACAACTCCATCAAAATACGGTCTTACGGATCAAAAGGGGAGCGTAACCATGACTGGACTCGCTGCTGGCAGCTATACCCTAAAAATTGAATTTATGGGCTACGAGACCGTCAGCAAGTCAATTAAGCTTGGTGCACAAAAGGATACAGACCTTGGGCTTATTGGAATGAAAGAGCAGGTCAATACTCTTAGTTCGGTTACTGTGTCGGCGATCGGCAATCCTATAATGGTTAAAAAAGATACAATTGAGTATAACGCATCTTCATTTAAGACGACAGATGCAGATGTGCTTGAAAATCTTCTCAAAAAACTTCCCGGAATTGAGGTAGATGCCGATGGTAACATCACTGCAAATGGGAAAACCATTAATAAAATCATGATAGATGGTAAAACATTTTTTCTTGATGACCCTCAGGTTGCATCCAAGAATCTGCCTGCTAAAATCATTGAAAAGGTGAGAGTTGTAGAGAGAAAATCTGAACAGGCTCAGTTTACCGGTATTGACGATGGAAATGAGGAGACTGTAATCGATCTTGGAATTAAACAGGGAATGATGAATGGTGTAATTGGCAGCCTTTCAGGTGGTGTAGGAACTCAGGAGAGATACCAGGTAAACGGTATGGCTGCTAAGTTTACTTCCAGCGAACAGCTTGCTGTGATTGTAAATGGAAATAATACCAATAACAGAGGTTTCTTCGACATGGCCGGTTCAATGATGTCAAGCGGCAGAGGAATCTCAAGTGGAGGTGGTATCAGAATAGGGGGGATGAACTTTGGTGGCAGCGGTCTTACCGACTCCTGGATGGTTGGAGCAAACGTTAGAAAAGAGACATCCGATAAGAAGCTTAATATAGGATCGAATTATATGTACTCGAGTAACGACAATCTAACCGAGAACAGCAGATTAAGGCAGACATTCGTACAGGACAGCTCATTCTATTATAAATCGGAGAGTGTTTCCTCTACATGGTCGCAGGGTCACAGAGCCAATATAGATCTTGAGTATAAATTTAACGAGAACACATCTATATTATTCAGACCAAATGTCAGCATCGGAAATGGAACATTTGACTCTAGAAATAATTACCAGACATATGAAAATTACGGAGGTACCTACTCTGTGATTAACTCGGGAAATACAGCCTCATTCGGAGATAATAACAATCAGCAGGTGAATGGTAATTTACTTTTCAGGCAGAGACTGGGCAAACCAGGCAGAACATTCTCCGTAAACACTACATATAGCTACTCAAATAATGAGACAAACGGCTTTAACCAGTCTGAGACAACCATTTTACAGAATGCACCCAATATTATCGATCAAAGGTATGAAAATAACAGTCTCTCTTATGGAATAGGGGCAAGAGCCTCTTATACCGAGCCACTTGGAAAGAATTTCTTTACGGAACTGGCATATAGTTACAATTTCAGAAAAACTGACTCCGATAAGACAACTTTCAACAAGACCTCTACAGGGTATGATGAGGTGGTGGATGACTATACTACAAAATATGAGTATACTATAATCACTCAGCAGATTGAACTAAACCTCAGAAAAAATGAGGAGAAGTATAACTATGTGATCGGATTGAATGCTCAGCCATCTTTTACAAAGAGTATCGGAACCAATCGCGACTACAGAAAAAATGTGGTTAATTTTTCACCATCTGCACGTTACGAATACAACTTCTCCGATTTTAAAGTTCTTAGGCTGAATTACCGTGGTACAACAAATCAACCATCTATAAATCAGTTACAACCTATAGCCGATAACTCAAATCCGTTATACCAGGCAATTGGTAACCCTGACCTTCTTCCAGAGTTTAGACATAATCTCGAGGTAATGTACCGAAATACAAACCGTGAGATATTTAAAACCTACGAAGGCCGCTTTAACGCTACATATACTCAGGATAAGATCATAAATAAAACCTGGTATGAGAATGGTGTGCAGTATACTCAGCCTGTAAACGAACAGGGTGTCTTTACATCGGGTGGATATTTTATGTTTAGCACTCCTTTCAGCAGGACCTCTAAGTTCTTTATATCGAGCACTACAAATCTATCTCTCAATAAGGGTGTAAACTATCTGAACAGTATTAGAAATAAAACGACATCGATGTCTGCTGGCGAGCAGATTCGTTTTATTTACAAAGGTACTTCAATGGAGTTAAATGTTGGTGCCAATACCTCTCATTCAAGAGCTTGGTACTCTGCACAGAGCTCATCAAATTCTGCTACATGGACAAACTCAATCATCGGAAGCATTAACTGGACGCTGCCAAAAGGATTCAACCTGGTTTCCGATATTGATTACAAATTCTACACAGGGTTTGCAACATCGATAGATCCTACGGCTGTTTGGAACGCTGAACTTGCCAAGACAATTCTAAAAGGGACAGGAACTCTAAGAGTTAAGATTTATGATATTCTTCAACAGGCCAAGAATATCTCAAGAATTACAAACGATAGCTATATCGAGGATTCCGAGAGCAATATTTTGAGGCAATATGTTATGTTTAGTTTCTCAATTAGATTCGGAAAATTCTCAGGCCAAAAAGGGATGTTCCCTGGCGGAGGCGGATTCAGACCGGGTGGTGGTAACTACCATGGTGGCTACAGACCAGGCGGATTTTAAAAGTGATTTATTTGGAGATCTACTCTTCGCCAGAAGAGGCTTTTGAGTAGGTTCTCCACTTTTCAATAACAGATCGGAAATCGGAAGGAATCTCATTCTCAAAGAATAGATTCCTTTTTGTTTTTGGATGAACAAAACCAAGGGTCTTGGCGTGAAGAGCGTGGCGAGGCATTAACTCAAAGCAGTTTTCGATAAATCTCTTATATTTTGTATAAAAAGTGCCTTTAACAATTCTGTCACCACCATAACGATCGTCATTAAAAAGTGGGTGTCCGATATAATCCATATGGACCCTTATCTGATGTGTTCTGCCTGTCTCCAGTATACACTCTACCAGGGTTGTGTAACCAAACCTTTCAATAACTCTATAGTGCGTAACAGCATGTTTTCCTATAGATCCGTCAGGGAACACCTTAAATCGCATTCTGTCGTTCGGATCCCTCGCAATATGACCTGTAATAGTCCCCTCGTTCTCTTTTAGATTTCCCCAAACAAGCGCGATATACTTTCTCTCTATGGTATGATCAAAAAACTGTTTTGCAAGGAATAGCTGCGATTCATCATTCTTTGCAACCAGCAGTAATCCCGATGTGTTCTTATCTATCCTGTGGACCAAAATACCCATCCTCTCATCCTCGGCATCGGCATCCTGAGTAATGCCAAGATGAAATGCGAGCGCATTTATCAGTGTCCCTGAAAAGTGGCCGTGACCGGGATGAACCACCAACCCTGCAGGTTTATTGATAACCAGCAGATCATCATCTTCATAAACAACATCGAGTGGAATGTTTTCCGGTCTAACCTCAAAACCTCTACGTTTATATGGTAGCTCGATAGTAACAACATCTAGCGGTTTTACAATGTAATTGGCTTTAACCACCTTCCCATTAACCAAGACATAGCCGGCTCCTATGGCAAGTTGAACCCTGTGCCTGGATGTCTTCTCCATTCTGTTGGTAATGAATTTGTCTACCCTTAGCTGGCTCTGTCCTTTATCGGAGACAAAACGAAAATGTTCAAACGAGGCTTCAGAGTCATCGTCCTGCATTTCGTCATTAAGATCGAAATCCTCTTCTATCATTATTTTTTTGGAGGGTTTTGCTTTTCTAATTTAGATTTATCTATACTCAGCCACAGATTCACATTTGTACCTAACTGAAATGAACTGAATTCAGATGCTTCGGGCTCCTGTTTAATTACAAATCCTACAAGACTGTCCGACGAGCTTCTTATAGATGCATCATAATACACCTTACCGATGTTGAGAGAGTTATCAATCAACAGATCTTTTGCAGTTGAGATTGTCAGTCCCTTTACATTAGGAATGAATGTTGTCTCCATCTCAGAGCTGATTCCTACCTCAAGATCGATCTCACTTTCGGCATCAACCATCGTCCCGGAAGATATCCTCTTGCCGTTTATACTTTGAGAAAGGACATTGTTTGTAGCCATATCTCTTACATATATCAATCTGCCCACCTGGAGGTTTCTTACTATAAGTTCGGCTTTAGCCTGTCTTAAAGAGTATCCAATTACCGACGGCATAGGAACCTTTTTGGCTTCTACTGAGTTAATTGTAAGTAAAATCCGGCGATTCTTTTTTACAAGATTACCAGGAAGCGGACTCTGCCTGAAGATTGTACCCTTTGGTAATTTTGGCAAAAACATTGAGTCGGTGACCTCAACTTTCAAATGGGCAGCACGCGCTGCTTTTGTAGCATCCTCCACCGTGAGCCCCGAGAGGTCGGGAACTGTAATCTCCTGATTGTGTCTTGTTATAAACTTGAGAGCTATTGTTACTGCAATAAGGAGAGCTATCCCGAACAGGGCAGCTTTTAAGATCTCCCTTACAAGCCAATGTTTTAAAATCGGCTGCTTTGTATTATTACCTGTTTTTGCCATAATACAAATGTACTATTTTTTTATTTCGTTGTAAAAGCTGTCGCGTTCAACTGCAACATATCCACATTTCGATGCCATATTGATAAGATCACCTGCTGTCATAACAGGCTTTTGTTCTGCAGAACCGGCCATACTGTATATTTTGGTTGAATCGTTTATGGTTCCGTCCATATCATCTGCACCATAAAGCAGAGCCAGTTGACTGTTCTCCCTTCCCAGCATAGGCCAGTACGCCTTAATATGAGGTATATTATCGAGCACAATTCGGGATATAGCGTATGTTTTCAATACTTCGGTTATCTCGGCCTCCTTAATATAGGATAGCTCATTATTTGCTGTTTTAAAAAGTAGCGGAATAAATGCATCAAATCCATCTGTCTCATCCTGCAACTCTCTGAGTTGAAGCAGATGTCTGACTCTATGCTCTCTCTTCTCAAGATGGCCGAACAGCATAGTACTGTTTGTCCTTAACCCTATTGAGTGTGCAGTTCTGTGTACCTCGAGCCACTCCTGAGCATTACACTTATCAGGGCAGATAAGCGCTCTTATTTCGGGGTCAAAAATCTCTGCTCCTCCTCCGGGTATTGCAGATACACCTAGATTTGAAAGGTCAGTAAGAACCTCTTTAATGCTTTTTTGGGCCGATTTGGCCATATCGAAGATTTCGACTGCTGAGAATGCCTTTATTGCTACATAGTCCGGAAGTGATTTCCTGACAGTTTCAATCACATTGTAGTAATATGATATATCTCTGGAGGGGTCAACACTTCCTACAATATGCACTTCAGTCATATCGGGAGTGTATCTGGAGAGGCAATACTCCTTAATCTCATTAATCTCCATTGTCCAGGCTCCATCTTCAAAAATATTTCCTCTGCGGTAAGAGCAAAATCTACATTTATGAATGCAAACATTGCTTGGCTCCAGGTGAAAATTTTTATTGTAGAAGACCTTTTTGCCGTTGATCTCTTCTCTAATTTGTGTGGCAATCGACGACAAAATATTTAAATCACTCTCATTATAGAGAGCCATCGCTTCATCAAAGCCAATTCTATTAATCATATTCTTACGGTCTTTATAAACGCAAAAAAGACGCCGGAGCGTCTTCTTAACTTCTTTAGTATATCCGGATTAGAAACGATCTTCAGATGATACTGTTAATTTTTTGCGCCCACGGCGGCGACGTGCAGCTAAAACGCGACGGCCGTTTGGTGTTGACATTCTCTCACGGAAGCCGTGCTTGTTACGGCGCTTGCGCTGTGATGGTTGAAAAGTGCGTTTCATTGTATGTTACTTCTTTAATATTATTCGCAAAAGGGAGTGCAAAGATAGATAAATTGTTATTAAAACCAAATAAATCTTTTATCGCGCGACAAATATAACCCTTTTTTCTTTAAAATAATCCTCATCGTAGAGTTCAGAGATCTCTGTAACCACTGGCTTGACATGCTTCGCAAGTAATTTATGAGGGATGGCAGAAATCTCTTCCGACAAATCTCCACCCTTTAATGCATATATTCCCCTTTTAATTCCATCAATCTCCCCCTCAAGAGTCTTCTCCCACACCCATGGCAAAAGCTCTCCCAGTTTCGCTACTGCTCTGGTAACCGCAAAATCAAATTTGCCGGGGAGCTCCTCTGCACGTATCTGAACTCCGGTCGCATTTTTAATACCTATAGCAGCAATAATTTCGTTTACAACCCTGATTTTCTTTCCAATAGAGTCGCAAAGTAAAAATTGAGATTCCGGGAACATAATCGCAAGAGGGATCCCCGGAAATCCTCCACCTGTCCCTATATCAAGAATTTTTGATCCATTCGGAAAGCTTACGATTTTAGCTATCGCAAGTGAATGAAGCAGATGATGAACAAAAAAATTGTCCATATCTTTTCTGGAAATCACATTAATCCTCTCATTCCAATATTGATATAGATCCTGTAGCGCCAAAAGACGCTCTTTTTCAGGAGCAGATGTCTGGGGGAAATATTTATTAATTAACTCTTCCATTGTTTGATAATCTGTTCTTTAGCTCTCTTGACTCTCGTTCTTACAGTATTTAGAGGAAGTCCGAGTTCCGAAGCGATCTCTTCGTAAGCAAACTCCTTTATAAATCTCATAATTGCCACCTCACGATATTTTTTATCGAGTGAATCGATGGCGTGGATCAGGCTCTCTACCTCCTGTCCGTTTATAACACTCTCTTCGGGACTGGGTGCACCGGAACTCCAGTTATCTCCCTCCCCCCTTATCTCACCCATCCCTATAGGAACAAATGAGAGTTTACTCTTTCTGAAATAATCGATACACAGGTTTTGTGCAATATTGAAAAGCCAGGTAGAGAAAGCATATTCACTACGGTATGTTTCAAGGTTTCTGAATGCCTTATTGAAGCACTCCTGACAAAGATCTTCAGCATCTGCCGAAGAGTGAATGTAGGATGATATATATGAAAGTATCTGCTCGCTGTACCTTTGTACGAGAGCACTAAAGGCCTTCTGATCATCTCTCAGGGCGCGCTCGACCAACTCTCTGTCTATGTTGGCATTCGTTTTCTCATCACTCTCCCTCATTTTAGTGAGCCTCCAGCCAATTTTTTCCAAAGTCACACTCAACTGTTAGCGGAACAGAGAGTTTTATAACACCCTCCATCTCCTCCTTCACTATAGATGCCAGTTTTTGTGACTCTTCAGGTATTGTATCGAACACAAGCTCATCGTGAACCTGCAATATCATCCTGCTTTTCAGACCCTCATCCTGCATCCGTTTATGGATTTTTATCATTGCAGCTTTAATAATATCAGCTGCAGAGCCCTGAATTGGGGCATTAATTGCATTCCTCTCTGCCAGACCTCTTACCACAGGATTTTTTGAATTGATATCCGGCAGATAGCGTCTTCTCCCGTAAATGGTCTCCACGTAACCGGCCTCTTTTGCCCCTGCTATTGAAGAGTTCATATACTCTTTTACCTTGGGATATGATTCAAAATAGTCTTCTATCAATTTTTTTGATTCGGCTCTTGATATATTCAATCTCTGGGAGAGACCGAATGCAGATATTCCATATATAATTCCAAAGTTTGCTGTTTTTGCCCGGCTTCTCTGCTCTTTGGTAACCTCATCTTCGCTTACTTTAAAGATTTTTGATGCTGTGGCAGAATGTATATCTTTACCCGAGTTGAAAGCCTCTATAAAGTCATAATCTCCGCTGAGGTGAGCCATCAGTCTTAATTCGATTTGAGAGTAGTCGGCCGAAAGCAGCATTCCGTTCTCAAAAGATGGAACAAATGCTTTTCTGATCTCCCTTCCCCGCTCTGTTCTTACAGGAATATTCTGCAGATTTGGTCTTATAGAACTCAATCGTCCGGTAGCTGTAAGAGCCTGATTGAAGGTTGTGTGAATTTTGCCCGTACGTGGGTCGATTAACGACGGAAGCGGGTCTATATATGTGGAAATTAATTTTTTAATATTACGGTACTCGAGAATTAAAGGAACAATCGGATGCTTGTCGTAAAATTCGTTGAGAGTCTCCTCATCGGTTGAGTAGTTCTTCTTGGAGGTGGTTTTAATTTTATCGGAGAGTTTTAGCTTCTCATATAGTATTACCCCCAGTTGTTTGGGAGACGAAATATTAAGTGTTTGATCGCCCGCAAGATCTCTTACATTTTTCTCAATCTCATCAAGCTCTTTTTTAAGATCGGAGCTATACTGGTTAAGCATAACCGGATCTATTTTGAATCCCTGCTCCTCGATATCGGCAAGTACATAAATAAGAGGCATCTCCATCTCCCGGTAGAGCGATAAAAGACCCGACGATTTTAACTCCTCCTCAATTTTATCGGAAATGCTTCTGTAGATTGATACCTCTGAAAAGAGACGTCTATCTGTACCTGACTCATCCTCTTCAAGTGAGTCAAAAAGCGATGCTTGTACTTTTAAACTACTCTGTTCCAGCTCTATATCCAGATAACTTTTGCTAAGCAGTTCGATTTTGTGAGATCGCTCAGGCATAATCAGATAGTGCATCAACTCTATATCTGCCAGTTTTGCAAAGCAACTGATTTTTACCGAAGAGAGTGTATGAAGGAGCGATTTCAGTTCATAGCCGTAAAGTGTGAAATCCCTGTTCGAAATGAGATCCTTTATTGCAGAGAGCTGCTCTAAATTACATTTGCAAACCAAATCTCCGGATGACAGATAAACTTTACCTGCCGCCTCCTTGACAGACAGGTATCCATTATCGGCAGCAAGTGATATTATTTGGGAAATATCTGCCTCTCTGTATATTGCTTTTGATGATGATTTATCCTCTTCTGAATCTTTCGGATTAATACCGGGATTAATATTGAAAAGCGGCTCCAACTGCGATAGTGATCTGGAGAGTGATGAGAACTCATATTTTTCAAACAAACTTTTCAGATGCATGAAATCGGGAGCCTCCAGCTTTATCCTCTCCTGGTCAAAGTCAATTTCTACATTTGTATCAATTGTCACAAGTCTCTTACTCATATCCAGCCACTCTTTAGCTTCGATAAAAGCTGCCTGTTGTTTTTCCGGAAGTTCGGAGAGATGGTTATATATCTCCTCTACACTCTTATACTTTGCAATTAGTTTTTTTGAACCAACCTCTCCAACACCTCTCACTCCAGGAATATTGTCCGATGCATCTCCCCAGATGGTAAGGATATCAATAACCTGAGACGGATCGTCAATCCCGTATTGCTGGCAGATCTCTTTAGGACCTATGATCTCTGAGTCATTACCCCCTTTTGCCGGTTTATACTGAAATATATTATCGGATAACAACTGTACATAATCTGTATCGGGCGTTACCATGTATACGGTAAATCCCTTTGATGATGCCTCTTTGGCAATCGTTCCTATTACATCATCGGCCTCGAAACCCTCCTTCATAAGTACCGGAACAGACATGGCGTGAACTATCTCAATAAGAGGATCAAGCGCACTTTTTATCTGCTCGGGTGTCTCACTTCTGTTTGCTTTATACGCATCATACATTTCGTGACGAAATGTCTTGGCAGGCGGATCAAATGCTACTGCAAGATGAGTAGGGCGCTCCTTTTGAATAAGCTCAATTAGAGTCTTGGTAAAGCCGTAAAGAATAGAGGTATCGTTCCCTTTTGAGTTTATCATAGGGCGACGAAGAAATGCATAGTAAGTCCTGAATATCAGCGCATGGCCGTCTATTAAAATGAGCTTCTTCATTTTATTTGAGGTTGTCTTCGGCAAACCACTCAACAAACGAGGATGCTGTTTCGTGTAATCTTATGCTGAAAAGATTCAACCCCTCAGGTTGATTTGCAAGCAATATAGATGCGAAGTGTGCAGCAAGATTCTCACAGGTTGGCTGAAACTCAACAATAACAACATTACAGTATTGATCTTCGAGCTCTTTTGTCAGAGGAGAGTCATCTCTTAGAATAAGTGCGTGATCAAATGGATCTATGATAAGTGTTTTAACCAGATTTTTTATCTCTGTGAAGTCTATGACCATTCCAGATTTTGGGTGATCTTTAAGCTTTGAGGTCTCTCCTTTATATGTAACGAATAATCGGTACGAGTGTCCGTGAATATGTCTGCATTTCCCGTCGTATCCCTTGAGAGCGTGAGCTCCTTCAAAGCTGAACTCTTTGGTAATCCGTATAATTGACATTCTTTTTTTTACAAAAATATGAATTATTTTTCTTAGAGCTTGAATTATAGTTTTAATAATCGTTAGAATAAGGGCTTTAAATATTAAAATTCATTAAAATATGAACGATTTTAAAATAAAATGTAATAAATCTTTGTATAATTATTACAAATTAGTATTTTTGTAAAAAATCAGATAATATGTCAGTTAAAATTCACGAAATTATTTCGGCAAACGCCAAAAATATGAGGCGCTCAGCCATAAGGGATCTGCTTAGTGTCGCAAACAGGCCAGAAATAATATCATTTGCCGGTGGTTTTCCAAATCCGAAAACTTTCCCGGTAGAGGAGTTAAAGGAGATTATGGCAGAAGTGCTCGAAAAAGAGAGCGTATCTGCACTTCAGTATGGAACAACCGAGGGTAATGACAATTTGCGCGATCAGCTCGCGGCAAAATACAGAGAGCTGGGGTTGAATATTACCAGAAAGAACATTCTTATAACTACCTCTTCACAACAGGCAATCGATTTGACATCAAGAATTTTTCTGGATCCTGGAGATACTGTTCTCTGCGGATTGCCGTCTTATCTGGGTGCGCTGCAGTCATTCTGGTCTTACCAGGCTGTCCCTGTAGGTGTAAAGAACGAGGAGGATACTCCTGCTATTATTGAGAAACTTATTTCGGAGGGTCGTAAACCTAAATTTATATATGCTATTCCTGATTTTCAAAATCCATCGGGAGTTACAATGAATGTTGCCCAAAGAAAAGCATTGCTTGAGACAGCTTCAAAATATGATATATTGATAATTGAAGACTCTCCATACAGAGAGATTCGTTTCGACGGAGAGGAGCAACCTCCGATCTACTCTCTTGACAAAGAGAACAGAGTAATTCTTTTAGGAACATTCTCAAAAACTTTTGTTCCGGGTTTCAGAATCGGGTGGGTAATTGCTCACGAAGAGGTAATTGAGAGACTGGTAGTGGCAAAACAATCTTCCGATTTATGCACTCCTACATTCAATCAGGCCGTTGCTGCAAGATATCTTGCAAAGGGTCTCTTTGAAAAGAATCTGGCAAAAACAGTTGCCCTTTACCGCGAAAAGAGGGACCTTATGATCTCCTGCTTTGAAAAGTATATGCCTAAGGGTGTTACCTGGACAAATCCTGAGGGGGGACTCTTCCTGTTTGTAACACTGCCGGAGGGTTTTGATACAACAGAACTATTTAACATTGCCATAAAGGAGGATGTTACTTTTGTAATTGGAGAGGCTTTCCATTGCGACGGATCGGGAAAAAATACAATGAGAATAAACTTCTCATATATGGAGAACGATAAACTTGAAGAGGGTGTTAAGAGACTTTCCAGGTCAATTGAAACGCTTTTCAAAAAATATAACTGGAAAACGGTTAGTTAAATTAAAGTTAGTGCCTGTGGGTTGAACCTTAGACCGGAGTCTTTGAATATTTTATCAAAGGCTCCTTTTTTTATTAACTCCTCGGGACTCCCTTCGATAAATCCGTAATGACCCATAATCCATATTTTGTCACACATCTTAATTGCTAAAGGAAGATCGTGAGTTGAGAAGATTATTGTTTTACCCTCATTAACAGAGATATCATGTAATAGTTTAGTAATGATTGCCTTGTTCTCAATATCCAGAAATGCAGTGGGTTCGTCAAGTAATATAATTCCGCTGTTTTGAACAAGACTTCTGGCAATTGATGCTCTCTGATACTCTCCGTCACTAAGTTTGGATGAGTCGGTATCTCGCAAGTGAGAGATGCATAATCTCTCCATAATCCCGTTAATAAGGGCCTCTTCCGATTCAGGTATCTGCCCCAGCCAGTTTGTTCTGTTATAACTTCCTGTAGCAACCATATCGTAAAGTGAAAGATTGTGGGCCCTTGTACTCTGGGCAGGAACAAATGAGAGTATTGATGCCAGAGATTTGGCACTGTATCTTTTAAGATCTTTGCCAAATATGTCAATTGTGCCTGACATAGTCGAAATTAGGCCGGCTATGCTTTTTAAGAGAGTGCTCTTACCAGCACCGTTGGGACCAATGACTGAGATAAGCTCACCCTTTGCTGCAGATGCGGATATTTCGCTATAGAGTGTTTTATTGTAACCAAGCGAGAGCTCTTTAAGTTCAATTACATTTTGACTCATGATATTCTGCTCTTTAATATGATTACAATAATTACAGGAACACCGATTATTGCACTGACTGTATTGATCGGTACTACGGCAGATTGACCCGGAAGCTGAGCCAAAGTGTCTGTGAAAAGCATGATTGCTGCCCCGAGAATTGCCGAAGCAGGAATCAGAATCTTATGATTGGCATTACGGAAAATCATTCTGGAGATATGCGGTACTGCTATTCCGATGAAGCCGATTGGTCCGCAAAATGCAGTTACACTTCCGGCAAGAAGCGTGGTTGCCGCAAGTATCCTCATTCTGGTATGTTTGAGATTAACTCCCAGACTTCTGGCGTAAGTTTCACCGGTTAAAAGAGTATTTAAATCCTTAATATTATATATTGATATTGCAAAACCTGTCATTACAAGGGCAAACAATATCCACAGCTCTCCCGATTCTATACCAGAAAAACTCCCCAGTGTCCATAATACGAACACCTTTAGCGCAGATGAGTCAGATAGATACTGTAGCAGACTTATGAGTGCACTTAGTACACTCCCAAGCATAATTCCGAATATCAGAATTGACAGATTATCTCTCAACCTTTCTGACACCAGCATAATGAGCATTGTTACTCCAAGAGCCCCAAGCCAGCCGGCGCCGGCAATTCCGAACTTTGATAAAACGGTACCGGAAATATCAATTCCAGCCGCTGAGAATCCCATGACGAAAAGCGCCACACCAAAGCCTGCGCCTGCGCTTATCCCAAGTATATATGGTTCAGCAAGAGGGTTTCTAAAGAGAGTCTGCATTTGTAATCCTGAGACAGAGAGAGCAACCCCGGCCAACATTGCGGTCAGCGCCTTTGGGATTCTGAAGTTCCAGACAATATTATTTACAAAATCGGGTACATCGCTACCGGAGATAGCCCCGAATACATCTTTAAACGGAATTAATACTGACCCCAATAAAATGTCCATTACGGCAAAAAGCACAAATGCAGCAGAGATTATCAGGTATTTTGTAAAATGCCGTTTTTTTTGTGACATATATTGAAAAATTTCCCCAAAGGTAGTTTTTTTTATATTTTTGCCGCAATTAAAAATCATCTAAATAACATAAGTATATGAGAAAGAAAATTGTAGCCGGTAACTGGAAGATGAATACCACAATCTCCGAAGGTGAACTTTTAGTAAACCAGATTCTGACTCTTAAAAAAGAGTCCCAACCAGAGGCCGAACTGATCGTGGCTCCGCCATTTACTCATTTGGCAACAATTTCTAAACTTCTACAGGGTTCTGGAGTTGCTCTCTCTTCACAAAATTGTGCAGATGAGCTGTCTGGAGCATACACAGGTGAGGTTTCGGCATCTATGCTTAATGCTGTAGGTTGTGAGTATGTAATACTGGGCCACTCGGAAAGGAGAGAGTACTATGGCGAGACCAGCGCAAAGCTTGTTAAAAAGGTAAAACTTTCACTTGCCAACAATCTCACTCCAATCTTCTGTATAGGTGAGAAGCTCGAAGAGCGTGAGGCAAACAAACACTTTGAAGTAGTTGAAGAGCAAATTAAAGAGGTGTTATTCGGTCTTGATCCTGAAGATTTTGCAAAAATAGTGATAGCATATGAGCCTGTTTGGGCAATCGGTACAGGTAAAACTGCAACATCTGCACAGGCACAGGAGATTCACAAATATATCAGAGAGGTTCTTGCAGGTAAATTCGGAGAACTTGCACAAAACACTCCGATTCTTTACGGTGGCAGTTGCAAACCTTCCAACGCAGCAGAGATTTTTGCTCAACCCGATGTGGATGGAGGACTTATTGGAGGTGCTTCATTGGTCGCTGCTGACTTTATCGCAATTGCAAAAGCATTTTAATGAACTATATTGCAGTAAAAGTAGAGATCAATCCTTTTGACTCCGACTTGGCCGAGCAGATTATTGCCAACATTGAGGAGCTCGGTTATGAGAGTTTTGAGATTAATGATCCCTATTTGACAGCTTATATAAAGGAGGATCTATACTCCGAACGAAATTTTAGAATGACACTCTCCTTTTATGACAATAGGAGAGATGTCATTTTAAATTTTAGCAGTGAATTTATCAAGGAGGAGAATTGGAATGCAGTTTGGGAATCCAATTTTCAACCCATAACAGTTGCAGGTATCTGTACTGTAAAGGCAGGATTTCATAAGAATCTGCCAAAGACTAAATATACAATAACTATCGATCCAAAAATGGCTTTTGGAACAGGCCATCACCAGACTACATCGTTAATGATGGAGGCTCTTCTGGATGAACAAATTAAGGGAAAATCTGTTTTAGATATGGGTTGTGGTACCGGAATACTTGCAATTCTGGCATCAAAGAGAGGTGCGGCAGCTCCTCTTCATGCAATTGATATAGATCCTGTGGCTGCAGAATCTGCAATTGAGAATACAAAGAGGAACAGAGTATCCGGAAAAATAGTTGTTATGAACGGAGATGCCTCTCTGCTGCAGAAGAACAGATATGATTTAATTCTGGCCAACATAAACAGAAATATAATATTATCTGATATCAAGACCTATGTTTCATCCCTTAAAAGCGATGGAGTACTGCTCCTTAGCGGGTTTTATGAAGATGAAATTGAGATGATTAACAGAGCGGCTGAAAATGAGTCTTTGGAATTTGTAAAGAGTAAAAGTCTTGACAGGTGGGCGGTAATTAAATATAAAAAAGGTTGCTTGCCTCTTGGAGATTAGATTTTTTCTGCTACCTTTGCAGTCCCTTAAGCGGGCATGGCGTAATTGGTAGCCGCGCCAGACTTAGGATCTGGTGCCGTAAGGCGTGGGGGTTCGAGTCCCTTTGCCCGCACGATAAAGCAGATTCCTCACGGAGTTCTGCTTTTTTTGCTTAGTAAACAAATAATTCAAAATATGAAAGTTACACAGAAAAATGTTGACGAATTAACATTGACTATTTCGATTAACATCGACAAGAGCGATTATTCAGAAAAGAGTCGTAAAATTTTATCGGATTACAGAAAAAAAGCCGAGATCAAGGGTTTTCGTAAAGGTATGGCTCCTATGAGCCTTATTGAGAAGATGCATGGTCGCAGTGCGGTTCTGGATGCTGTTAATGAACTTATTTCGTCGGGGTTGAATGATCATATAAAGAACAACAACCTTAACATTATCGGAGAACCACTTCCTAATGAGACAGAACAAAAAGAGATAAACTGGGATACCGATGAATCTTTCGAATTCCTCTTCGATGTGGCTTTGGCTCCAAAGGTAGATATCACAATAGATAACTCTATTGAAATCCCATACTATGAAGTTAAGGCCGATAAAAAATCTATCGAAGAGTATAAGAGTAATCTGCTTAAACAGTACGGCACCCTCAAACCGGCAGATATGGTTGAAGAGGAAGATTTTATAATTGCCGATCTCATTCAGGGTGATACAAGAGTAGAGGGTACATATATCTCTCTTAAAAATATTGAAGATGAGTCAGCTAAAAATCTGTTTATAGGAAGAAAAGCCGAAGACTCATTTGAAATCGATGTAAATAAGACCTTTAAAAACGAAACTGACAGAGCAGCGCTTTTAAAAGTTAAAAAAGAGGAGCTTGCAACAATTACTCCTGAGTACACCGTTGTTATTAAGGAGGTTAAGCGATTTGCCGAAGCCGACGAGAATCAGGAGCTTTATGACAGACTCTTTGGAAAAGATAATGTAAAGACCGGAGAGGAGTTCCTTGCAAAAGTTTCAGAAAGAATGGAGTCGGAGTATAAACTTGAGAGCGACTACCGTTTTATGATTGATGCAAGAAACAGTGTTGTGGAGAGAGCAGGGATAGTAATTCCGGAAGAGTTCCTTAAAAGATGGCTCTTTACAGCAAACGAAGGTAAATTCTCAAAAGAGGAGATTGAGAGAGATTTCCCGCTATTTGCTCAGGATTTCAAATGGCAATTGGTTCGTGAATTCATTATGAAGCAGCAGAAGATGCAGGTTACAAAAGAGATAATGATGGATCACGCCCGCAAGGTAGCCTCTTATCAATTCTCAATGTATGGCCTCTCAAATGTGCCTCAGGAGCAACTCGATAAATATGCGGAATCTCTTCTGGCAAATGAGAAAGAGGGTAGGAGAATCTTTGAAAAGGCCGAAGACGATATGGTAATCGAGTTTATCAAGAATTCGGTCTCTTTGAAAAACAAAAAGATATCATTTGAAGAGTTACAAAAACTAACAGCATAATATCATGGCTACAGATTTTGAAAAATATGCGCGCCTGCACAGAGGGATCAGTAGTATCTCTCTGCACAGGTTTAACTCGCTGATGGGTGCGTATATCAATCCTACAATTATTGAGGAGAGGCAGTTGAATGTTGCGGCAATGGATGTCTTTTCGAGATTGATGATGGATAGAATAATATTTCTCGGAGTGCCGATAAATGACGACGTTGCCAATATTATCCAGGCTCAGCTCCTCTATCTTGACTCTACCGAGAGTAAGGCAGATATTCAGCTCTATATAAACTCTCCAGGTGGGTCGGTTTATGCAGGTCTAGGTATTTATGACACAATGCAACTTGTGTCATCCGATGTAGCAACTATCTGCACGGGAATGGCAGCCTCTATGTCTGCTGTTCTTCTTACTGCAGGAGCAACAGGAAAGAGATCTGCTCTTCCACACTCCAGGGTAATGATTCACCAACCAATGGGCGGAGCTGAAGGACAAGCTACAGATATTGAAATTACAGCCAGAGAGATTGTAAAGATTAAGAGAGAGTTATACGAAATTATTTCGCTCCACTCCGGAAAACCTGTTGAGCAGATAGAGAAAGATGCCGACAGAGATTACTGGATGACCTCAAAAGAGGCCAAAGAGTATGGAATGATAGATGAAATATTGGTAAAAGCTAAAAAATAGAATGTCAGACATTTACGATGATTTTTGCTCTTTTTGCGGAAGAGGTAAAGAGGAGGTTGATGTACTTGTAAAGGGAGAGCTGGCCTCAATCTGTGGGGATTGTGCTCAAACGGCATTGGATTATTCCAAATCTGCTAAAAAATCTGCAAAAAACAGGACCAGACCTTCGGGTTATAAACTGCTAAAACCAAAAGAGATAACAGCATTTCTTGATCAATATGTGATTGGACAGGAGGAGGCAAAGAAGTATCTTTCGGTAGCTGTCTATAATCACTATAAAAGGATTGAATCGAAAGCAGCTGACGATCTTGAACTCGAAAAGTCAAATATTTTACTGGTAGGTAGAACCGGTACCGGTAAGACATTATTAGCCAGGACTATTGCAAAAATGTTGCATGTGCCGTTTGCAATTGTTGATGCAACTGTTCTGACCGAAGCAGGCTATGTGGGAGAGGATGTGGAGAGTATTTTGACCAGATTGCTTCAGGAGGCCGATTACGATGTGGAGCAGGCTCAGAGAGGGATTGTATTTATAGACGAAATAGATAAAATAGCCAGAAAGAGCGATAACCCTTCAATTACCAGAGATGTCTCAGGAGAGGGGGTTCAGCAGGCTCTTCTCAAACTGCTCGAGGGAAGCGTTGTGAATGTTCCGCCTCAGGGAGGACGGAAGCACCCTGAACAGAGAATGATTGCAGTTGATACAAAAAACATTCTTTTTATCTGCGGAGGTGCTTTTGAAGGAATTGAAAAGAAGATATCCCAAAGATTAAATACTCAAATTGTCGGATATGGAGCTTCTAAAAAGACGGAACATATAGATCGGGAAAATCTTTTAAGGTACATCGCTCCTCAGGACTTGAGATCTTATGGCTTAATCCCTGAAATTATCGGAAGATTACCCGTTCTTACCTATCTCAATCCGCTTGACAGAGAGGCTCTCAAAAACATCCTGACAAAACCTAAAAATGCCCTTATCAAGCAATATTTGAAGTTGTTTGAGATGGATGGTGTCAAGCTTAAGATCAATGTAGATGTGCTTGATTACATAGTAGATACAGCTATTGAGTTTAAATTGGGAGCCAGGGGGCTTCGTTCAATTTGTGAGGCAATAATGCTTGACTATATGTACACAGTCCCTTCCGAAGATAAAAAAAATCTTACTATTACAATCGATTATGCCAAATCAAAAATTGATCGATTTGTGGGAACTTTAAGTTTTCATAAGGATTAATACTCTTTAAAATAATAAATGAGGGTGTCCGGTTATGGGCACCCTCATTTATTATTTTATGATTGATTTAAAAAGCCATTCGTAATCCGATTAATATGAATATCATTCCTTTGATAAAACCTATATAATCGGTAAAAAATACATTACTTTTAAGTTGGTTACTGAAATATCCTGCAAAGACTGAAACGGCAGAGAACACAATAATCGCCTGTAAGATAAATATAACTCCGAGAATCACCATCTGAATCTGTACATTGCCTGCCGAAGTATCTACAAATTGCGGGAGCAATGCAAGAAAGAAGAGGATTACTTTAGGATTAAGGAGATTCATTATTATTCCCTGCTTGTAGAGAGAGGATAATTTTGGCCCATCTTTAAGACTACTATCTGCTCCTCCCTTCTCCCTGAATGAGAGGTAAGCAAGGTAAAAGAGGTAAGCAGCACCACCAAACTTCAGTAAGTTAAAGAGGGTAGGTGACTCACTTATCAGAATCGAAAGACCAAATGCAACCAGAGCAGTGTGTACAATAAGCCCGGTACAGAGCCCAAGTGCAGTATTAATTCCAGCCCATTTGCCCTTTGCGGCACTCTGAGTCATCACAAAGATTATGTCCGGCCCCGGGGCAATAGTTAGAATAACCGATGCCGCAATAAATGATACTATATTATCCACAGTAATATTTATAGAATAGAGCTATTGATTCAATTCCTCTGAAAAACTGTGATAATAGGTAACTTTCGTTAGGAGAGTGAATTACATCTCTTTCCAGCCCAAATCCCATCAAAAGAGGGTTTGCTCCAAGAATATCCTTAAGATCGGCCAGAATAGGAATACTTCCTCCACCACGATTTGGAACAGGTTCAACACCATAAACGTCTGTAATAGCCTTTACAGCAGAGAGGTACATTTTAGAATCCATCGGGCATAAAAATCCCTGACCACCGTGGTGAGGGGTTACTTTAACCTTGACTCCCTTAGGCGCAAGGTTCATAAAATGTTTCTCAAAGAGAGCAGCTATCTTCTTATTATCCTGATTAGGGACAAGCCTCATTGAAATTTTTGCATACGCTTTGGACGGAATAACAGTTTTTGCTCCCTCTCCTGTATAACCTCCCCATATTCCATTAACATCCAGACACGGTCTGATTCCGGTTCTCTCCATAGTCGAGTACCCATCCTCTCCCTTTACTTCGTCGATATTCAGGAAACTTTTATACTCTTCAATATCGAACGGAGCTTTTGCCAACATTGCTCTCTCAGCTGCGCTGAGTTCTACAACATCGTCATAAAAGCCAGGGATGGTAATTTTTCCCTTCTCATCTATTAGCTTGTCTATCATCGAACAGAGCGTGTTTATAGGATTCGCAATCGCCCCTCCGTAGTGTCCAGAATGCAGGTCCTTATTCGGCCCCGTAACCTCTACTTCAACATACGATAGACCTCTCATCCCTACATTAAGAGACGGGATCTTCTCGTCGATCATTGTAGTATCTGAAACAAGAATTTCGTCACAAGAGAGCATCTCCTTATGTGCTGCAGCCCATTCCGGAAGGCTTGGAGAACCTATCTCCTCTTCGCCGTCTATAATGAACTTAACATTACACTTAAGTTCGCCGCTCTTTACAAGATACTCAAATGCTTTAATATGCATAAATCCTTGACCTTTGTCATCATTTGCCCCCCTAGCATAAATCGCTCCATCTCTAATTACCGGCTCGAAAGGGGGAGAGCTCCACAGGTTGTCAGGATCGGATGGCTGTACATCGTAATGAGCATAAATCAAAACTGTCGGGAACTTTTTATCGATAATTTTCTCTCCGAAAATTACAGGATGTCCTTTTGTTTCATATACATCTGCCCTGTCGGCCCCTGCATCCAGAAGCAATTTTTTGTAGAGTTCGGCTGCTCTGTACATATCGCTTTTATGAGCGGCAGATGCACTTATTGAGGGTATTCTTAAAAGGTCAAAAAGCTCCGATAAAAATCGCTCTCTGTTATCTTCTATATATTGTTTCATATAATACTTGTTGTGTTTGTTTATCGAATAGAATACCTTACTGTGAGTCCGAAATTTGAAGGTTTAAAGCCTGCATTTGTAATTATCTGAACCTTCGGATTCCAATCCAATGAGAGAGATACAGGTGAGTTTTTGATTTTGTATTCAACACCTGCCATTCCGTTTATTGCCAAAAGGACTCCGTTCTCGTCACCCAGGTAAACACCGGCAGACAGACCAGGACCAGCGTAGAAATTCAGACCGGTAATATCGGTGTCGAACACGAACTGGTAAATTCCTGTAAGATTAAGTTTCATTACATTATCCTCAAATATATCAAGATCAAGAATACCCTCAAATGCTCTCTCAGTCGACATATATGTTTTATAACTTGCGCCAATGCTTGTTCCTAATCTTAGACCCACCGAAGAGGAGTAGTTCTGAGCACTAAGTGCAGATACTCCAAATACAAATACCGATACAAGTGTGATGATTTTTTTCATAATTAATAATATTTAATAGTTGATTTATAGTAATCGCTAAGCAAATTATTTGCCAGCCTGCTTGCGCCTATCCTGAACAGACCAGGATTTAGCCACTCTCTTCCCAGAATATATTCCACTATTGCATAATATAGAACTGCATCTTCAGAGGTTACTATACCGCCTGCCGGTTTAAAACCTCGTTTAATACCGGTCTTATTGTAGAACTCCTTTATCTCATTGCACATAATTACTGCTGCTTGAGGAGTTGCTGCCGGTTCTGTTTTGCCTGTTGAGGTTTTAATGAAATCTGCTCCTGCTTTAATAGATAGTTCCGATGCCTCTTTTATAAGCTCTTCCGATGAGAGCATGCCGGATTCAAGAATAACCTTCAAATGGGCCTCTCCAATAGCCTCTTTTATTTTTGAGATCTCTGAGGAGGCTACCTCTCTGTTATTACCAAGAAAATTATTCAAAGAGAGAACTATATCTACCTCATCGGCTCCGGATTGTACTGCCAATTTGCTCTCTAACACTTTAACCTCAGTAAAACTTTGCGAATTTGGAAACACACCTGCAACCACGGCAATTTTAATCCCCTCTCTTTTTAGATTCTCCTTTACCAGAGCGGCAAAATTAGGGTAGACACAAATAGCCGCAACTTCATTAAAATCGGGATAGTGTGAAGGGAATTCATTTACCCTGTTAACCATATCCAGAATTTTAGCCGGGGTGTCGTTTGTGTTTAGAGATGTTAAATCGATAAAGCTGAAGCAATCTTTTAAAACTTTTGGATTGTTCCAGGAATCGATATTCATCTGAATAAAATCTAATACTTCTTTTGTTTTCATAAATTAATATTGTCTCTCTTTTGAATCCATCCAAATTGTAACAGGTCCGTCATTGATAAGCGAGACCTTCATATCGGCACCGAATACTCCTGTTCCGGGTTTTTTGCCGGTAATTTGCTCAATACTTTCGACGAATTTATTGTACAGAGGTACAGATATCTCAGGTTTTGCAGCCCTGATGTAGGATGGCCTGTTACCCTTTCTGGTTTGTGCATGAAGTGTAAACTGGCTTACAATCAAAATCTCTCCGTTTATATCTAGTACAGATCTGTTCATTACACCATTATCATCGTCGAATATTCTCAGATTAACTATTTTATTTGCAATATAATCAATGTCTTCATTACTATCCTCATCTTCGAATCCGGCTAAAATGAGCAAACCATTTGAAACCGAAGAGACGACTCTTTCCTCAATAGTGACAGCAGCCTCAATTACACGTTGAATGACCACTCTCATACTATCCTGCAATTATTACCTTATACCCTTTAGAAACCAGCGGAGCGGCTATATTGTTCAGCTCCTGTTCGCTTATCTTCTCAACGCTTTGGGAAGGAGTATCCCTATCGGTTGTGTAAACCATAATATCTCTTGGCCTGCTTTTATCAATAAAATCATACCAGGCCGTTAGCTCCTCCTTGGTCGTGTTGTCAAACTTAACACCATCAAAAATCCCTCTGATAAACATTGTTTGCAAAACAAAACGACCGGCAAATGGAGCCAGTTTGTTCATCACTTCACTTACCCTGTATTCAAATTGAGGTCTGTCGATCAAATTTGCAGTCTTATCATTAGCTGAGTCCAGTTTTATAACAGGATTATCAACCTTTAGCATTGCATTTTTTACATCCTCGCGATCGATTCTGCCTCCGTTCGATAGCACTGTTATTTTTGCTCCGGGCAGATATTTGTCTCTTAAATCGATTACATCATCAATAATGTCGGAAAATTGAGGATGAAGCGTAGGCTCTCCGTTTCCGGAAAAAGTAATTGAATCTACCGGAATATTTTCAGATACAATCTGTATAAGTTTTGACTCAAGAGAATCTCTGACAATCTCTTTAGCAGGCATCTCTCCTCCGTCACGTCCATCCTTATTCCAACCGCATTCACAATAGATGCAGTCGAAATTACATACTTTGCCGAACGCAGGCAGAAGGTTTACTCCAAGAGAGTTTCCAAGTCGTCTGCTTTTTATCGGACCAAATACTACTGTGTTAAATTGTAATGACATTATACCAATCTTTTTGAAGTGCTCTTCTCTGTGAGTCTCAAATTTACAAAATCTATATTATCAATTAAAACAATTCCCGGTTTTTTTCCGACCTCAATTGAGCCAAGTTTATCTTGAGCACCTATTGCAAGAGCACCGTTAATTGTCGCCCATTTTAAAACTGTTTCGAGTTCTATTTGAGGAAAATATCGGTGTATAGTTTTAATTTCATCTGCAATAGAGAGATTATCATTGCTGGATAGACTGTCGGTCCCGAGTGCAATTGTGGCACCCTCCTCAATCATCATATCGAGAGGGGGTAGCTCTCTATGAATAAATATATTGGAGAGAGGGCATATTACCCAGAAGGAATTTTTAAAATAATTTAGGGCCTCTCTCACCGATCTCCTGTTGGTACAGGTGTTATGAACCAACAGAACATTCTCATCCACCTTTTCCGGACGGATCTCTTTTAGAACCTCTATAAAGTAAATCAAAGCCGAGTCTCCAGTTACCGGTGGGGTTGATAAACCTCTGCTTCTATACTCATCGGCAAGTGCGCCTGTTCCGGTTATAAGAAGCTCCTCCTCCTCCCTGCTCTCCTGATTGTGGTATGAGATATATCCGCTTTTTAGTCCCTCCCGGGCAGCCTCTCTGAGTAGCTCTCTGCTCATCGTGTAGCATGAGTGTGGAGTTGGAGCTGCTTCAATTCCAATTTTTCTAGCCTCCTTCTCAAGTTCAAGAACCCCTTTTATAACCTCCGGGGCATCTCCCGGTTCTGTCCCGAAAACCTCAAGGAAGGTGCGGGTCACCATCTTAGATTTGGATTTGAACCCGAAGCTTTCGTTACAATTTGAGATGTCTCCCATTCCGGAAACTCCCGATTCATAAAGATTATTTAACTCCATCTCTGCCCTCTCTATTCGCTCAGATTCATCTGTTGAATTGCGCAGACGGTTTATCTGCCTGATAAAGCCCGCCATTCCTGTATACTTTTCAAATGATCCCTGAAGGTGTGACAACTCTATGTGGCAGTGAGAATTTATAAATCCCGGAACTAAAATGCCATTGTAAAACTCGGTGCTTTCACACTCTTTATCGAGTTGGCCCATTTCCAGTACTGTTCCGCTGTCGTCTACCTTAACATATCCATTATAGATTGGTTCAGAGTTAATTGGATATAAAATTTGAGCTGCTATTTTTCTCATTGATGTTATAATTGTGATTTTTTGGGGGGATACTGTTTACCCACCATTTAGCGAGAGCAGGCTCTTCAAATTGATTTTGAAGAGAGTCGGAGAGTGTCGCTCTCCAATGTATGAAACTTCTCGGATACGCCATCCACCTCATTGCTCTCTGATATCTGGTAATCTCAATACCCCTGTCAATTTTATAAATTATCTGCATTATCTCAGGAGATACAGAGTTCTCAGGCAGAACTGCCATATCTCTGTCTGCCTCCATCTGACCTAGTAAAAGAATCTCTTTTGCCCTCTGGTACACAATTTTAAGCTTTCCAGGCCTCTCGATCAGATCATCTATAGTCTTGGTGAACTGCTCAGGCGTATATCCGTACTTTTTTATTACCACTTTGTAAACCTCTGCAGAATCGGCTTGAAGTACCTTTTTGTAGTCGGTATTTATGTAGCCGTCAGCAAGATACATATCTGCTATAATTTTTGACATCTCACCGTAAGGGATAGTATCTTTTTTGCACGAAGATACCAAGAGTGCTGCTATTGCTATATATTTGACAAATCTGTTCATATGGCTCTGTTGCTACCTGCAAAGTTAATTTTTATTATTACTTTTGCCTAATTATCTGCATTAAATGAGAATCCGACCTCCAAAAATCATTAAGAGACTCTTTCCTACACTGATCTGGAATTTTGAAAATGAGAAGGATGGGGTTTTTCTTACTTTTGACGATGGCCCGAGACCTGAGGTAACTCCCTGGGTTTTAGACCAGCTGGATAAGTTCAATGCTAAGGCAACCTTCTTTTGTATCGGAAAAAATGTAGAACTTTTTCCAGATCTCTTCAATGAGATACTCTCAAGAGGACATGCCGTAGGGAACCACTCTTACAGTCATGTAAAGGGGTGGGGTGTTGACACCGGTACCTATGTCAGAGATGTTGATTTAGCTAATGATCTTATTCAGTCAAACCTTTACCGTCCCCCATACGCCAGGATTTCACCTAATCAGGCCAGAGTACTGAGCGAGAGATTCAATATTATTATGTGGGATGTTATCAGCAGGGATTATAACAGAGATCTTTCGGGCAGATCCTGTGTCAAAAATGTTGTTCCCTATCTTGAGCCAGGTTCTGTAGTCGTATTTCACGACTCAGTCAAAAGTTCCAAAAACCTGTGGTATGCCCTTCCAAGGGTGCTTAGAGCCATAAATGATAAGGGGTTAAAATGTAAAAAAATCGAATTGTAATAAATGAATGTATTGATTATTGGATCCGGAGGAAGAGAACACGCTCTGGCACTTAAAATTTCAAAAAGCAATCTGCTTGATAAATTGTATTGTCTTCCCGGGAATCCTGGTACAGCTTCGGTTGCCGAAAATATAGAAACACCGGTATCCGATTTTGAATCAATCGGGAGGGTAGTTATTGATAAATCAGTTGATATGGTAATCTCCGGCCCCGAAGAGCCACTGGTAAGGGGATTACGAGACTATTTTGAATCGGACGGACGCTTTGCTTCGCTCCGTTTTGTAGGTCCGGACAGTAGAGGTGCACAGTTAGAGGGCAGCAAGGATTTTGCAAAGGAGTTTATGAAAAAATATAATATTCCTACTGCTGCTTTCCAGACATTTACAAAAAATAGTATCGATGCTGCTTTTGACTTCTTAAAGGGGTTGAATCCACCATACGTACTTAAGGCAGATGGTTTGGCTGCAGGTAAAGGAGTTCTTATTATCAATGATATAGAAGAGGCAAAAAGGGAGCTTAAAGAGATTTTCGAGGGTAAATTCGGAAGTGCCGGGGAGAGAGTTGTTATTGAGGAGTATCTTGATGGAATCGAGATGAGCGCATTTGCTATTTCCGACGGTAAAGATTATCTTATTCTTCCCGAAGCAAAAGATTATAAACGAGCATTGGATGGTGATTGCGGGCTCAATACTGGAGGAATGGGTGCAGTCTCTCCTGTCCCGTTTGCTGACTCTCAATTTCTAAAAAAAGTGGAGGAGAGGGTTATCGCTCCAACAGTTAAAGGCTTTGAAAAAGAGGGTATTAAATATAATGGGTTCATTTTTGCCGGCTTAATGAACTGTAATGGCGATCCGTATGTCATAGAATATAATGTCAGAATGGGGGATCCCGAATCTGAGGTAGTATTGCCAAGGATAAAGAGTGACCTGCTTGCTCATCTGGTAGCTATGTGTGATGGAAAACTATCCGAAGAGAAATTGGAGATAGATACCAGAACGGCTCTAACCGTAATGTGTGTTTCAGGAGGATATCCTGGTATCTATGAAAAGGGTATTGAGATTACAGGGGCAGATAGTTGTGATGCAGAATCAGATACTACTCTATACCATGCAGGAACGGCATTAAAGGTCAATAAACTTGTTACTGCCGGAGGTCGTGTCATTGCCGTAACCTCTTTTGCTGATAGCATAGAGATGGCCAGAGTAGAATCATACAAAAGGTTGAGTAAAATTGACTTTAAAGGTATTCATTACAGAAGAGATATCGGATTGGATTTAATTTAAAAAGAGATGGCATCCTCCTCTTTGAAAAAATATGATTTCACCTCATCGGCTCTATTTCTGAGTCTATATTTCTCGGCAGCTTTTGCCGTTCTCCTTATACATACACCAAAACCATCAATAGGAGAGTGGGTCGGTAAACTATTTTGGTTTATAAATTTTGACCATTTCGGGAAATTCTCACTATTAACCTTTATTACTGCAATTATTGCAATTAATGCTCTCCTCTTGCATAAAATAAATTCAGGTATCCTTGGTATAGGTAAAGAGAAGCTCTTCTTACCATTACTCTACCTGATACTATGTGTTATTTCGCCTGGTTCTCTAAACGTATCCGGAGCTCTTCTGGCCTCTCCATTTTTTCTCTACTCAATACACAATACCCTGTATGCCCATAAGAGCGAAAGATCTCTCTTTTTAACCGGTATATTTCTGTCAGGTGCAATAGTTTTTGAACCACGCTTCATTTTACTCTCTATAGTTCCAATGATCTTTTTATTTACAACCAAGATGCTGAAATTTAGAGAGATTGTGATATTTGTAATATCATTCATAATACCATCGTTGACATATCTCTCCATATATCAGCTCCTAAATGGAGATTTTCTGCATCTTATTGTGGATTTTGGGCAGATGATTATCACTCGTGAAGGATCGGCAATAATAGAAGAGACTCCTGTTGGATATGTTATTTTACTAGTCTATTTTTTGTTGGTGGTATCTGCTATGTTCAGGATAGTACAGAGTATAAACAGAGTAAAAATAATAAAAGCAATGACCCTTTACAGAATCATTGCTCTTTTTATTGGAATCGTAATAATTTATTTAATCTATCCCAAAATTCTCAGCGGTATCGCACCTCTGCTTGCTTTTCCTCTTTCGATAATAATCGGGGAGAGAGTTGCCTCCAGAGATACTGCCCCTTCATACAGGGTGCTCTTTTTCGTATTGCTGATATTGGTTTCGGTTAAATTTATTTACGAATTTATTTAATTGTCCTGCCGGGATACTGTTTTAGAGCAACCTCCAGACACTTCATTGCATTTTTCAGGTCTTCAATTTTAAGAACATATGCAATTCTAACCTGAGTTTTTCCAAGTTCGTAATTCGAATAGAATCCACCTGCAGGTGCTACCATAACTGTCTGTTTTTCATATTCGAAATCTTCGAGAAGCCATTGAGCGAACTTTTCGCTATCATCTATAGGAAGAGCTGCCAGTACATAAAACGCGCCCATAGGATTTGGACAGAATACACCCTCCATATTATTGAGAGCATTTACAGTAAAATCTCTTCTGTTAATGTACTCTGTTCTTACCATATCGAAATACTCTTTTGGTGTTGCAAGGGCACCTTCGGCTGCAATCTGCCCGTATGCAGGAGAGCAAAGACGTGCCTGTGCATATCTTAAAACAGCGTTCATTACAGCTTTATTTTTAGAGACAATTGCTCCAATTCTAACTCCGCAGAGGCTGTATCTTTTTGATACCGAATCGAGTAATATAACATTGTCATCAACACCTTCCAGGTGCATACAAGAGAAATGTGGTTCGTCGGTATAACAGAACTCTCTGTAAACCTCATCGGCATAAAGGTAGATCTGATGTTTTTTTGCCAGTTTGCCGAGCTCCATAATTGCCTCTTTAGGATAGAGGGTTCCTGTTGGATTTCCAGGATTGGTTACGATTATTCCTTTGGTTTTTGGAGTAATATATTTTTCAAACTCGCTGATTGGAGGCAGTGCAAAGCCATCTTCGATCTTTGTGGGAATAGCTACAAATTTGACATCGTTTTGTACGGCGAATGAGTTGTAATTTGTGTAAAATGGTTCCATTACTATTACCTCATCGTCTGGATTACAAGTTACTGCAAGAGCAATTTGTAATGCTTCGCTACCACCGGTGGTAATATTGATGTCCTGGTATGTAACATTAATCCCAAGATCCTGATAGTACTTTGCAAGTCCTACTCTGTAAGATTCAATCCCTGCTGAATGTGGATAGGGAATATAATCGGGATTAGCATTTTTTACAGCATTCAGAGCCTCTTTTGGTGAAGCAACATCGGGCTGTCCAATGTTCAAATGGTACACTTTTACCCCTCTCTTCTTAGCCTCTTCCGAATATGGAATCAGTTTGCGGATAGGTGACGCCGGCATAATTTCTGCCTTTCTTGATAGTGTTAACATGTCTGTTTTTATATTTTAATTTATCAGTGTTTTCATAAATGCCTCAATTCCTTTCATAATTTCTGAGGTGGTCATTTGGTAATTGTTCGTGAGAATTGCAAAGACATACACTCCTCCTCTCTTTCTATCAACATATCCGGCGTAGCACTTCACGTTCGCCAGAGACCCGCTTTTGGCGTGTATTGCCGATTTTTTGAGAATATCGGTATCTGCCAGTACATTTTTAAGGGTTCCCGGGCCTCCAGGTTGGGGCAATGAATTTAAAAACATAACAAAGTTAGTGCTTTCTTTCATTTTTAGGAAATAATTTCCGAAAAATCTGGGTGAAACATAGTTCTGTCTGGATAATCCGCTGCCATCCACAGAAGTAAAGCCTTTTGTCCCTACGTTCATGTCATTCAATATTCTCTTTACGGCAACAATAGATGAGTCGTATGAACCTACTCCCGTCACTCTCTTCCCAATCATTTTCAGAAGAGTCTCAGCATAGAAATTATTGCTTATTCTATTGGTAACATTTACGATTTTAAAGAGCTCTTTTGAGTATGTCTCACCAATGAATTTAATTTCTGAATCTGTAACTTCGATATCAGAGTCGCTTGTAGAGAGAACATCGTTATTTGATTTAATCCCCTTATTCTCAAGATATTCTTTGAAGTGGTATGCGCAGCTTAAGGCTGGGAATTTATTAGATCCATTGATAATGAATGTATTACCATCCGAAGTGAGATCTCCTCTGAATTCGCCAACCCTGGATAGATCGCTTGTATAATAGGTCAAAGAATTGCCTTTCATTTTTTTACCAAATGTCTCTTTAAAAACATATTTCATATTTGGTATAACTGGATAAACCTCTTCTAATACAGCGTTTTCATTAAAGCTAATTGGTGCTTTTAATTTAAAAGTCTGAATATTTTCATTAAATGAGAGCCCTGAGGGCGCACTCCCATAAGATGCACCGATATTGCTCCAGGACCAACTGTCGGGGATAGGCTCATTTTTTAAATATGAATCATCTCCTATAATTGATCCTTCAATTCTTTTAATTCCTTTATCTTTAATAAAATAGTACCATTTTCCAAAAATATCTCCTATAGGGAAAGCCACTGTATCGGAAGATCCAAGAGTAGGATCTCCTCCTCCGTATATAATAAGGTCTCCGAATAGAGTTGAGTCTTTTATTTCGCCCCGGTAGCCGATTTTGGTCGTAAATTTAAAATCAGGTCCAAAAAGGTTCAATGCAATTCCGGTTGTGACAGTTTTCATTGTAGAGGCAGTCAACAGTGGCATATCCGGATTTAATGATGCGATGGTTTTTCCCATTTCATCGGCAACAAAAATTCCGATTACTGAGTTTTTGTAAGTTTGGTCTTTTGAAAAAATTTTGATGTTTTTTCTGATTTTAGACGCATTTTGTGCATTAATTTCTCCGAAAAATGCAAAAAATAGGAGTCCTAGGAGTAAAAAATGAGTTTTTTTCATAAAAAGATTAAAAAATTGTAAAAACAAATTTAAAAAAGTTGTTTCATATCTTACACTTTTTTATACATTTGTCGCGGATATAAAATTAGTAAAAAAATGAGTAGTTTCAGAAAAAGAGCTTTGGATGAATTTTCAAGCCACAAAGCCGAAAGGTTTTTTATGGAAGAGAGGCCTATCTCTCAATTTTTCGGACAAAAGGTATTCGATATGGAGAAGATGCGCAGGTATCTTTCTAATGAGGCATTTCAGGCAGTCCAGCTTGCTGTTACCGAGGGTGTAAAAATTGAAAGAAGAGTAGCCGATCAGATTGCTTCCGGAATGAAAACCTGGGCAGTTGAAAATGGTGCTACTCATTATACACACTGGTTTCATCCGATGACAGATGCAACTGCAGAAAAACATGAAGCTTTTGTAGACCCTGTAAAAACAGGAGGAATGTTCGAAAATTTCAAAGGAGAAGCGCTGGTTCAGCAAGAGCCCGATGCCTCTAGTTTTCCAAACGGTGGTTTGAGAAACACATTTGAAGCGAGAGGATATACAGCCTGGGATCCATCGTCACCTGCGTTTATAATGGATCAGACACTATGTATACCAACTGTATTTGTAGCGTATACAGGGGAGTCTCTGGATCAAAAAACTCCTCATTTAAAATCTCTCCATGCTTTAGATAAAGCAGCTCTGGAGATTGTCAGAATGTTTGACAAAGATACAAGAAGAGTAAATGCAATGTTGGGTGTTGAACAGGAGTATTTTCTTGTAGACGAAGCTCTATATAGAGCCAGACCCGATCTTATGCTTTGTAACCGCACAGTTGTAGGACACACAGCCGCCAAAGATCAACAGTTAGAAGACCACTACTTCGGTGCCATTCCTTCAAGAGTTATGGCATTTATGAAAGATTTCGAGACTGAGGCATATAAACTGGGTGTAACTCTTAAAACAAGACATAACGAAGTTGCTCCGAATCAGTTCGAGTGTGCTCCGGTTTATTCTGAGGCAAATCTTGCTGTAGATCACAATCTTATGCTAATGATTCTTATGAGAAAAATTGCAAAGAAACATAAACTTAAGGTTGTATTTCACGAAAAACCATTCGCCGGAGTCAACGGATCGGGCAAACACTGTAACTGGTCTATGGTTACCGATAAGGGAGTTAATCTACTCTCTCCCGGCAAAACACCTAAGAACAATCTGCTCTTCCTTGCATTCTTTACATCTGTAATAAAGGCTGTATATGAACATCACCATCTTCTGATGGCGGGGATCTCTAATCTCAATAACTCATACCGGCTTGGCGGAAACGAAGCCCCTCCTGCAGTAATGTCAGTATTTTTGGGTAGTACTCTAACATCGGTACTTGATTCACTTGAGAATTTTGACAAGGATACCGATATCCCGGTTCTCTCTGAACTGGATATAATTGGTAAGATTCCGTCGATCAGGCCCGATAATACCGATCGCAACAGAACATCTCCATTCGCTTTCACCGGAAACAGATTTGAATTCAGAGCGGTTGGCTCATCTTCAAATGTCGCCTCGGCAATGTTTATTCTGAATGCTGCTGTTACCGAACAGCTTGTCGAGTTTAAGTCAATAGTCGATGAGCTTATTAAAGATGGTTATAAGAAAGAGGATGCATTTATGCATGTAATCAGAAAGTTTATCGCAGACTCCAAGAAAATCAGATTTGAGGGTAACGGTTACAGTGCTGAGTGGCAAAAGGAGGCTCACTCAAGAGGATTAAAGGGTGTAAACAATGTTCCCGTAGCGTACAGAGCTTTTGTGGATAAAAAATCGGTTAAGCTCTTTTCAAAGACAGGTATCTTAAACGAACGTGAGGTTGAGGCTCGTTTTGAAGTACTGAACGAAACATATGTGAAAAAGCTTCAGATTGAGGCTCGGGTACTTGGCGATTTGGCGACAAACCATATTATACCAACCGCTATCAAATTTCAAAATTCCCTTATTGACAATGTTCTTGGTCTAAAAGAGCTGTTCGGAGAGGAGGAGTACAGAGCTCTTACCAGTGAGCAGATAGAGATAATTAAAAAGGTTTCGGGTTATATTCAAAAGCTTAGAGAGGATGTAAGAGGTATTAAAGATGCCAGAAAGAGAATAAATTCGATAGAGGATGTCGCCGAAAAGGCTGTAGCATATGCCGAAAACATCTATCCGTATATGGAAAAACTAAGAATATCTGCCGATAAGCTGGAGATGTTGGTAGATGATGAGTTATGGCCTTTGCCTAAATACAGAGAGTTGCTTTTCCTCAGATAGAATTGTATATTTGCGCCGGATTATGGAAAATCTGGATGCAGCAAAATACGCCAAGAGGGGAGTCTCGTCGGCTAAAGGAGATGTTCATAAAGCCATCTCGGATATGGATAAGGGATTGTTTCCCGGTGCTTTTTGCAAAATAGTACCCGACTATCTATCCGGCGATAAAGACTACTGCCTGGTAATGCACGCAGACGGAGCGGGGACAAAGTCCTCGCTCGCCTACGTTTATTGGAGAGAGACAGGAGATCTCTCTGTGTGGAGAGGCATCGCTCAGGATGCTATTGTCATGAATACTGACGACCTTCTCTGTGTCGGAGTAACCGATAATATAATGCTCTCTTCCACAATAGGAAGGAACAGAGGCAAGATTCCTGCAGATGTTATTGCATCAATAATCGAAGGTTCATCTGTTTTTACAGAGGAGATGAAGAGGTATGGTATCAATATTCACCTGACAGGAGGAGAGACGGCCGATGTGGGAGATCTGGTTAAGACAATAATTGTTGATAGTACTGTAACTGCCAGAATAAGAAGGGACGAGGTTATTGATAACTCCAGAATCTCTGCCGGAAATGTAATTGTTGGTCTCAGCTCTTTTGGTAAAACCTCCTATGAGGCTGAATATAATGGTGGTACAGGGAGCAATGGCCTTACATCTGCCCGTCACGATGTGTTCTCAAAAATGGTTGCCAAAAAGTATCCAGAGTCGTATGATAATGATCTCTCCGACGATGTAGTCTATTGTGGATCCAAGTCCTTAACCGATCTGGATGAAAGAACAGGCCTTACCTTCGGTAAATTGGTCCTGTCACCTACTCGTACATATATGCCTGTAATCAAGGAGGTACTTGCAAAGTACAGAGGCGAGATATCAGGGATGATACACTGCTCAGGTGGCGGACAGACAAAAGTTCTTCATTTTGTTAATAATCTGCATATAATAAAGGATAATCTATTCTCGTTACCTCCGCTATTCGCAACAATTAAAGAGGAGTCTTCGGCCACATGGAGAGAGATGTACCAGGTATTCAATATGGGGCACAGAATGGAGTTGTATACCAACTCAAAAGTGGCGGCAGATATAATTGAGATAAGCAGGAAATATAATCTCGATGCAAAAATAATCGGTAGGGTCGAGGCGGCTGATTCTGCATCTTTAACAATAAGATCGGAATATGGAGAATTTTATTACACAAAGGATTAGCAGATTATTTATCTGCGCTGCAATAGGTGCAGCATCATCCTTGTTCATCTCATGTAAAACTGTTAATAAATCGGTCTCCGATTTGCCGGAGGTGGCGAAAAGGGCTCTCTATGACACCTCGTCAGTTTACTATGCAGATTACTCTAACTATCCAAAGGAGAGGAGATCTCTGCCTGTCGGCGTGTTTGATTCCGGCACCGGTGGCTTGACTGTTCTGGAGGCAATTCTGGCATTGGATGAACATAATAACGCCACAGGTGAGAGTGGACCCGATGGCATTCCCGATTTTGAAAAGGAGTCATTTACATATCTTGCCGATCAGGCAAACATGCCCTATGGGAACTATTATTCTGAGGGAAAGGGTGATTATCTTAAAGAGCTGATTGTTAAAGATGCTCTCTTTCTTACTACCGGTGAAAATAAGAGTAAAGTTATAGTAGTTGCTTGTAATACGGCTACTGCATATGGTCTTGACATTATCAATACAATGTTTGAGGAGGGTGGTACAGGTCTGAAGGCTATTGGCGTGATAAATGTCGCATCTAAGGCCGCTATTGAAAGTGTTGCCGAAGATGGAGATATTGCAATCGGCGTTTTGGCAACAGTAGGTACAATCGCATCAGGCGGATATGACAGGACGATTAGAAAGATGAGCGAAGAGTATGAAGAGATAAATTCAGTTGAGGTATTCAACCAGGGAGGGGCTGGTTTTGCTGAAGCTGTTGACAGTGATCCCGGATATATAGATCGTAAAGCAGTAGGGGTAAGGAGCTCTTACAGAGGTCCCAAATTAGGTACCGATTCTTTGTCTATAAAAGAGGATCTTTTAAATGTGTACAACTTTGATACTGTTTCATCTGCCCTTTTAACAAGTAGAATTTCAGGAAAACTGAATGAGGTTCAGTTAAATTCTCCCGGAAACTACGCCAGGTTCCATCTTGTATCGCTAATGGAGAAGATCAGAAAGAGTGGTAAAAAAGTAAAGCTCGGTGCAATTATTCTTGGCTGTACTCACTATCCTTACTATACAGACACTCTGGAAAAGTGTCTGAAAGAGCTCATAAATTACAAGATTAATGGTGAGTATCCATATAAGGATTTGGTGTCAAATAACTTCCATTTTATAGACCCTTCGATCTTTGTTGCAAGAGAGCTTTATGATTATCTCAATGAGAATTCACTATTCTCAGGTTCACTAAATACTAATAAGGTAACTCCTTATATTTCAGTGCCTGCAGATAATGTTCCATCATCTGCACTTGATTCCGAAGGGTGGTTTAAATATGAATTTAAATATGGCCGAAAAACGGGTGATGAGGGACAAAATGTTAAGATTCTGACATTTTCATCAAAAAATATTAACTCGGATAATCTAAACAGAATAAAAAATAGATTACCTTTATCATACAGTTTCATTAAACAGTTCACCAATTAGATGATTTTTAAGTCGAAAATAACACCCGAAGAGATAGAGAGACTCGATCAGGCCGATTTTAAAGGAGAGGTTATTGTGGTTGATTCAGTCGGTCCGGATTATCAAAAAGCTATTGATTACCTTAAATCTCAGAAGGTATTAGGATTTGATACTGAAACAAAACCATCTTTTCACGCCAATGAAAGAAGAAACAGGGTTGCCCTTCTTCAGCTTTCGGGCAGGAGATGTGCCGTTCTTTTCAGACTGACCCATCTTGGCCTCACGCAGGAGATTGCAGATATTCTCTCTGATAGGAGAATAAAAAAAATTGGTGCTGCCGTACACGATGATATTAAAGGTCTTCAATTTTATAAAAAATTTAATGCAGCCGGATTTATTGATCTTCAGAATCTAGGTATCGATTGGGGTATCTCGGAAAAGAGCGTTCGAAAAATGGCTGCTATTATTCTAAATCTGCGTGTCTCAAAATCGCAGCAGCTCTCTAACTGGGAATCTGCGCTACTCTCCCCGGGGCAGATTCATTACGCGGCTGTTGATGCCTGGGTGTGTCTGGAGATGTATCTGAAATTGAAAAAGACACCAAAAAAGGAGATAAACAAAGAGCCAAATGAGTAAAGTATTTCTAAAAAAAGGAAAGGATGAGTCTGTAAAAAGATTCCATCCGTGGATATTTTCTGGTGCTATATTTAAAATGGATGGGAATCCGGAGGAGGGGGATCTTGTAGAGATATACAACTCTGATGGGGATTATGTAGGGTGTGGACACTATCAAAATGCAACAATTGCTGTGAGGGTCTTGTCTTTTGACAGAAGTGCTCTTAAAAGCGACTTTTGGTTCAAATCGCTTGAGGCTGCTTTCACTAAGCGTGAACACTTGGGTCTGACTTAAGGGAACAGAACAAATTGTTACAGACTGGTACACGGAGAGGGGGATAATCTGCCCGGATTGATAATAGATTATTATAACGAGAGAGCAGTAATCTACTGCTAAAGAAGAGCAATGTATAGTAACCGGGAAGATATCTGACAATCGTAAAAATAACTCTCTGGTGTTTCGTTAATCTA
>JAFIHK010000161.1 GCA_017848635.1 Bacteroidales bacterium
ATTTGATTTACACCTTGTTGTGCCACCATTTAGGGCGCAATTTCTTGGCTATTATCTTAATAGGCGATATATGCCTCTCAATCTTTTCGTCATAAATATCGGATATCCTAACCAGAATTCCTGTCTCCTAAACACCTCCGAAGTGCTCATTTATGGCTGTTCCAAAGACCTTCATCGATGGAGAGAGATTCATATATGAGTTGATAAGAGGAGGGATATTCTCTCCAAGTGCCCTTACCTCTCTTGAAAGTGCCTTGTATGCCTCTCTGTACTCTACATCGAAAAGGCTGTCATAATATGGGTTCCCGTTATCATAATCGAGAGGATGGATAGGGGTTACCAACGATTTTTCGTCATTGAAGAATTTGCTCAGGAAATTGAGCAACATATTGCGGGCCTTCAAATGGTAAGAGGTGTACATCGTCACTTTCCCGAAAAAGTACTTTACATTCGGATATTTCACAACGAGAGCACCAAGTCCGTCCCAAAGATTATCCAGAGCATAAAGCCCTTTATGTTTAAGATTTGTACCCTGATAATTTGGCTGGATAAATGATCGCCCCAACTCTATGGTAAATGGCATATACTCACTTTTAAACTCCTCAGAGAAGTTGAAGAGCTCGCTGGTGGCCATGTTTTCCGGCTTAAGACCTGCACACTGAATATAACGGTATCCACCGATAATCTCCTCATCCTTAGGATCCCAAACAATGAGTTGTTTGTACGGATAGACAGGATCAATATCAAACTCATCTATATCGATCGATTTGCCCGTTCCTCCACCTGCAAGCCGGAAAGAGATCTCTCTGAGTCTACCGATCTCCTTCATTGTATTTGGAGCATTCTCTGCTGTAATTTCGTATAATTTATTATCCCCCTTTCTGGTGTTTCTGATAAACTTCTCCGATGTCAATTCATCGGTAATAAGTTTGCGATCAACGGGGTGTATTACTGGTTCCATTTATAAAGTGCTTAATTTGTAGGTTGCTTGTTTAATATCTTCGGCCCATTGTGAGGCAGATTTATTGCTGTTCTTAAGATTGTCGTATGTTATCGGCTCACCTGCCTTTATTTCAAATGATCGCCCCTTTTGACGAAACATCTCATCGGGTAGGAGGAGCATCTCATAGTTGAATTTTATTCCAAGAGCAGTCCTGATATTGGCACTCCTGTAAAATCTATTTGAGTTTTTGCCCGAAAAGTGAACGGGGACAATATCCCTTCCGAACTTCAGGGCGTATGATACAAAGGATTTATGCCAAGGCAGATCGCAAATCTCACCGCTCTTTTTCCTTGAACATAGGCCTGCAGGGAAGTATAGCACCGGAGTATCCGATTCAAAAACCGAATTCATCTCCGTAATAATTGTACGGTTCTGCATTCCGTGTTTGTTGACAGGAACAAACAGCGAAGAGATTGGTTTAATATGACAGATCAAATCGTTTCCAAGGACCTTAACCGAACCGAATTTTTCGGTAATAAGTTTGATCAGAATCATTCCGTCGAGTCCGCCAAGAGGATGGTTGCTTGCAAAAATATATCTGCCCGACTTGTCGAGTTTGTCAAATCCGCTATCTGTATAGGAAATTCTTAGTCTCTCCAGTGCTGCCTGAATAAACTCTGCCCCCTCCTTATGACCTGCCCTCTCCAGAAGATCGTTTATCTCATCCTGATGAACCAATCGTTTGAGAAAGGCTATGACAAAATTTGGAATAATCTTTGCCAGCTTGCTGTTCTTGGAGCTTAAAACCTCCCCCACATCTATCCTTAATGTCGTGTTTTCTCGCTGCATCGTTAAGGTTTTTGAGGACGCTAAGTTAAATAAAAATCATATCTTTGTATCATAACAACTGAATATGTTAAAACAAGGGTTACAACAAAAGCTTGTACAAAAACTCTCTCCGCTTCAGATCCAAACTATTAAGTTACTGGAGCTTCCTACGCTCGAACTGGAACAGAGGATCAAGAAAGAGCTCGAGGAGAATCCTGTTCTCGATGAGGCGAATGACAGGGATGATGCAGACGAGCAGGGGGGGAATATCTCTCTCAGCGAGTACTCTTCCGATGAGATGATTCCCTCATACAAGCTTTATTCAAATAACTCCGGTAAAGACCTTAAGCCGGAATACAATACCTTTTCGGTTAAGGAGAGTTTTCATCAGAGCCTGCTTACTCAGTTGGGATACAGCAATATGACTCCCGACGAGAAGTCTATTGCCCGGTTTATTATCGGGAGCCTCGACGACGACGGCTACTTGAGGAGAGAGTTGGACATATTGGTGGACGATATTGCTTTCAGGCAGGGAATTGAGACTAACGAGGCGGAGCTGGAGAGAATACTTAAGAAGATTCAGGAGTTCGAGCCTGTAGGTATTGGCGCCAGAAACCTTCAGGAGTGCCTCGTTCTTCAGATAAATGCAGAGAATACCTCTGTTCAGCAAAAACTGGCAAAAACAATACTGGAGGATTACTTTCAGGAGTTTACAAAGAAACACTACTCCAGAATAGTGAGCAAGCTTGGTATTACCGAAGAGCAGCTTAAAGAGGCGATAGAATTGATTGTCAGGTTAAATCCAAGGCCGGGAGGAAGTGTAGACGACTCATACAGCGAACAGGCTCAGCAGGTAGTGCCCGATTTTTTGCTTGAGATGAAAGATGGCGAGCTGATTATGTCCATGCCCCGTTTCTCTGTCCCGGAACTTAAGGTTAACAAGCGATACGCCGATCTTTTAATGAGCAGTAGCGGACAGGGCCGGGCAGGGAAGGAGGCGGCGACCTTCGTAAAGCAGAAGCTCGACTCGGCAAAGTGGTTCATTGAGGCAATTAAACAGAGGCACAATACACTTCAGAATACAATGAATGCAATTATAGAGTTTCAGCGGGAGTTTTTTATCGATGGCGATGAGACAAAGCTAAAACCTATGGTGCTAAAGAATATTGCCGAAAAGACAGGGCTGGATATCTCTACAATATCAAGAGTAGTAAACTGCAAATATATCCAGACACACTTCGGAATATACCCTCTCAAATACTTCTTCTCCGAGGGTCTGATGACAGAGGCGGGAGAGGAGGTCTCAACAAGAGAAATTAAGATTATTCTGGCCGAAAGTATCGATAGTGAAAACAAGCAGTCGCCGCTTACCGACGAGGAGCTTGTATCGGTGCTGCAGCAAAAGGGATACAAAGTTGCAAGGCGAACCGTAGCCAAGTACAGGGAACAACTCAATATACCTATTGCAAGGCTGAGAAAGGAATTATAAATCAAAGCCGATGAAGTTTTTTATAACCGGAGTCATTGCTCTGGGACTTTTATTCTCCTGTAACATGAAAGAGAGAGCCGATCTTATTCTTATAAACGGAGTTGTATATACTGCAGACTCTGCATTCTCAAAATGTACGGCATTTGCCGTAAAAGATGGTAAAATCGTTGCCACCGGAAGCGATGAGCAGATTTTGTCAAAATATTCGGCGGGTGAGTACGTAGATGCCGAGAGAAATCCTGTTTATCCCGGATTTAACGATGCACACGGGCACTTTTTTGAACTTGGAGAGAGTCTTGCAATGGTCGATCTGCGCGGTACACGCTCGTATAATGAGATCATTGAGAGGCTTCGAAAGGCCGCAGAGGGGGGAGGAAAATCCTATCTGGCGGGAGACGGATGGGATCAGAATGACTGGCCCGATAAAACAATGCCCGACAATACGCTTTTGAACGAGATATTTCCCGATATTCCTGTAGTAATTACAAGAATTGATTACCACGCTGTAGTTGCTAACGATGCCGCAATTAATCTGCTGGGAATTAAACCGGGCGATCCATCGGTCCCTTCCGATGAGGCTCCGGTCAAAGATGGCAGGTTCACAGGCCTCTTCCTGGAGAAAAGTTCCGAACGGCTCAGGCTTGCGCTGCCATCTCCCTCTCTCGAAGAGTACAACGATATGATGAAGAGGGCGCAGAGTGAGTGTTTACGATATGGAGTAACCTCTCTGAGTACTGCAGGTGAAACGCTGGAAAAAATTCAGATGCTCCGGCAATTTCAGAACAGTAAGGAGCTTAAAATGAGAATAGATGTTTGGCTTTCGGCAACAAAAGAGAACACCTCCACATTTTCACGTCCTATCAAAGAGGGGCTGATAAACATAACCTCAATTAAGCTTTATGTTGACGGAGCTCTCGGTTCAAGGGGTGCCTGGATGATAGAATCCTACAGCGACGATTCCGGTAACAGAGGTATAAAGGTTGCCGATGATGCAGAGTACCGTTGGTATCTTAATTGGGCCTATGATCACGGCTTCCAGGCAGCTACCCACTGTATAGGCGATGCTGCAAACAGGTATGCACTGAGGGAGTATGCCAAGATTCTTGAAGGTAATAACGACAGAAGGTGGAGAATAGAACATTCACAGGTAATTGCACCGTCCGATTTCGAATATTTCAGGAAGTATAATATAATTCCTTCGATTCAACCTACACACGCAACATCGGATATGATATGGGCTGCCGATCGTCTAGGCCCAAGAATAAAGGGTGCTTATGCATACAAAGAGTTGCTCGATTGTAACGGATGGCTGCCTTCGGGTACGGATTTCCCGATAGAGAGCGTGAATCCTGTCTATACATTCTTTGCTGCAGTTTTCCGCAAAAACAGCGAGTTCTATCCGCAAGGTGGTTTTGAACCGATAAATGCCCTCTCCCGGGAGGAGGCTCTCAGGTCTATGACAATATGGGCTGCAAAGGCCTCATTTGAGGATGAGTATAAAGGATCGCTCGAAGCGGGCAGATATGCCGATTTTGTTATTCTCAATACCGATCTTATGACTGCTCCGGAAAAAGAGGTATATCGCGCAAAGGTTATCAAAACCTTTGTCGCAGGTAAAGAGGTCTATTCCGATAATCAAAGCTTACTACCGTAAGCAAGGTCTCCTGCATCGCCCAGTCCGGGAACAATATACGACTTTATTGTCAGCTCCTCATCGACAGCTCCCACCCAAAGAGTAGTATTCTTATGTGGTAAGTGCTTCGACAGATAATCTATTCCCTCGGCACTGGCAATAGGGCAGACGATATGCATAAGTGCAGGGGCACCCCCTTCTGCCAGTTTATTATACGCCAAAACAACCGAAGAGCCCGTTGCCAGCATAGTATCTGCAAGGATCAGAACCTTGTTCTCAATAGAGGGAGAGCTTGCATACTCGATTTGAATGTTGAACTTGTTGTCCTTTCCATACTTTCTATATGCAGCCACAAAAGCGTTCTGAGCTTTGTCGAAGTAGTTGAGGATTCCGTTATGCAGAGGCAATCCGGCTCTCATAATACTTGAGATAACAATCTGGTCGCTGTTTAATTTGCACGAGGCAATACCAAGAGGTGTCTGTACATCGACCGGTTCGTAGGTAAGACTCTTACTGATTTCATAGGCGAAAATCTCTCCGATTCTCTCAAGATTTCTGCGAAAACGCATACTCTCTTTTTGGATCACATGGTCCCGGATCTCTGCTATAAAGTGGTTCAGCACAGAGTTCTCTTCGCTCAGGTTGATAATTTTCATTGATAAGGCTTGTAGATTTTGCCAAAGATACAATTATCTTTTCAGAATCTCATAAGACCCTCATCGGCGAAACTGTAGTAAGAGTCCCCTGCAATTATAAGATGATCCAGAAGTGAAATGTCAAAAAAGGCGGCAGCCTCTCTCAATATCTTTGTCTGATTTTTATCGTTTTCCCCAGGCGAAGGATTGCCCGAAGGGTGGTTATGCACAAGAATTATTGAACTTGCAAGCCTCTCAAGTGCATTTCTAATTATGATCTTTACATCTACCACAGTTGCCGATACTCCCCCAATGCTCAACCTCTCCTTGGAAATCAGCTTATTTGCCCTGTTCAGGTACATTACCCAGCACTCTTCGTGCGACAGATCTCTCAAGACAGGTCCTATAAGTCTTGCTGCACTTGATGAAGATTTAATATTTGGCATATCCCTTGCCTGAGATGAACTGATTCTTTTTGAGATCTCCGACACGGCAGCCACTGTTGCAGCCTTTGTTGTTCCGATCCCTTTAATTTGAGTAAGACCGTTTACCGGAGCCGAAGAGAGGCTCCTCAGATTATTTCCGTACTCCTTTAGCAGCCGTCTGGCCAGTTCCACTGCATTCTCCTCCCTCGTGCCACTCCCCAGAATTATTGCAATTAACTCCGCATCGCTTAGCGAGGCGGCACCCTTGGTCAATATTCTCTCCCTAGGCCTCTCTTCGGCACTCCAATCCTTAATCTTTATACTCTTTGACATACATATAGAAATAAAAAACTCCCCAAAGATTGGGAAGTTTTAAAATATCTGTATGACAAAGCGTAAAAACTACGCCAGGTTGTTTATGTGTACGGTAATACCGCTTTTTAGATTTGACGCTTTATTGCCGTGGATTACATTAATCTTAGCAAGTTTGTCAATCATTGACGATACTTTTGGAAGCAGTGCAACAGCGGCAGCCTTATCGGTTGTGTTGCGCAATGCTTTGATTGCATTTCTTGTAGTACGTGCATAGTACTTATTGTGCAATTTGCGTTTTTCGCTCTGACGGATACGCTTTTCTGACGATGCGTGATTTGCCATTTCTAATTCTTTAATTTTTTAAGTAGTCCGTAGGGGAATCGAACCCCTATTGCAAGAATGAAAATCTTGAGTCCTAACCGTTAGACGAACGGACCAAATCGAATCGCTTTCGCTTTTTCGTTGGGGAGTGCAAAGGTAGAAATATTTTTTTAAGCTGCAAATATTTGTGCTAAAAAATATATTAATAGAGACCGAACCTGTCGGTAAGCTCTCTGAGCATCAGGATTCTATCACTACAAACCATTGGCGCAATCGAACATGCCGTACTTAGTATAAAACCATTGCCCTGCTTACCTGTCTCCAGAATTTTAAGCACATCGGCTCTTGCCTTATTCTCGTCGGCATAGAGAAGAGTGTTTACAGAGTCGATATTACCCTTGATGAACATAGAATCCCCGATCCGATTGAAAGCATCTTTAAGATCGACATTCCCCACTGGTTCAGGGTCCAGGCACTCCAGTCCGCTGGCACCACTCTTTTGCATCAACTCGAGCCTGTCCCCGATATGCCCGCAGGTGTGAATATAGACCCGTTTGCCCTTATCCTTTATAGCCTCTATTATCCTGCTCTCATATGGCAAAACGAACTCTTCATAGTGCTCAGGAGAGATAAATCCCATCCCGGCAAACGGCGATGAAATTTTTACTGCATCAATATCCTCATCGCACATATCCGATGCCAGCAGGCAGATTCCTTTGGTAAACCTCTCGAGTATATCCTTACACTTTTGAGGGTCGATTATCAATGATACAAGTGCATTCTCATAACCCATAAAATCCAGAAAATAGTCGAACGGCGATGTTATCTCCCCGTGAATAGAGTATTTGCCTCCCACAATCCCCCTTAAATAGCTGAAAATGCCGAACATATTGGATTTATGGAGATGAAAGCGAAGGTCCTGAGATACCGGGATGTAATCTATATGTGATGGTATCTCCCTCTCCACATCCACACTGGAGATTTCTCTGGAGATATTTGCAGAATTGAATTTTACCATAGGCAGGTCGCTCCAGGAGTGAATCTCACGTCTATTCCCGTATATGAGCTCCTGTTTCCCCTCGTCAATATCCTTAATCTCCATCAATCCCTCTCTCCATCTATCCCCGTGTCCGTGAAGACTAACGAGAATACCATCGAAGCCGAACCGTTCGCAAAGAGCCACCAATCCGTCGGCAAATACCCTCCCGTCGTACCAAAATAGGGCAGGAGAGGGCTTTAGCTGTTGCATCATCGCCCCAATACTGAACTGACACATCAAAGGTACCTTATCGGGTTTGGAGAGGCTCATTGCAATATTGACCCTCTCTCTCGGCGTCATCTCGTTTTTCATGATTATATGGAGTTAATATATTCAACCGCAACCTGCGGATTAGGAGCGTATAGTGATGCCCCAATTCTTTTTGCAAATTCACTGTTTACAGGTGCTCCCCCAACCACTATCCTGTTTTCGGGGAAATGCTCTCTTATGGCCTTTACCGAGCGCTCCATCTGCTCCATCGTGGTTGTCAGCAATGCAGATAGACCTACTACCGCATTGCCGTTCTCATTGAGAACCTCTAAAAACCGCTCTGTTTTTACATCGGTTCCAAGATCGATAACCCTCCACCCGGCACCCTCAATCATCATTGCTGTGAGGTTTTTGCCAATGTCGTGCAGATCTCCTGCTACAGTTCCTATTATGAATGTACCCTTCTGCTTTAACTCGCCGGAACTAAAGAAAGGTTTAAGATGCACCATCGCCGCCTTCATTGCCATAGCCGACATTAGTACCTGCGGCACAAATAATCTCTTCTCCCTGAAGAGATCGCCCACAATGCCCATTCCGTGGATGAGCGCACCCGATAAAATATCATTGGCCGAAAATCCCTCATCAAGTGCTGCTTTAGTGAGCTCATCTGCTCCCGGCATCCCCTTCATCTCCGGAGGATATGCCATCTTTGAGTCCACCTTCCCCTTTTGAATACAGATGGAGATCTGTTCTAAAATTTGATTCATATTATAGAAATTTTTATAATCTCAGTTTTACTGACTCCGAAATTTAGATATCTCAGAGAGGTTGCACCATTGACATATTGCAAAAGGCAGCACTCCTGCGCTCCGGTCCTGATAAAACCCTTCATCCTGTACACCGAAGATGGGACATCTTTAATAAAATCCTCAATCTCTGCACAGCTCATTATTTTATGATTTTTAATTATTTCCGAATAGAATGAGGTTCCCGGCTTGACCGGTTCCCCGGCGATTCTGCATGAGATTGGGTCCATATCTGCAAAATTGAAATCGGGTAGGTTGCAAAATGAGGTTGAGGCAATTTCGGCTATGGGATTGATCTCAATTACTGACTCTATAATAGAGTTATATCTTTTTTCATCAACCAGCTCCTGCTTATTTAAAATTACCAAATCGGCTATCCTTACCTGATTATTTACAGGTAGAACAAGCCTTTTAATTACTTCATAGTTTGCACAGTCAACCACACATACTATTCCGGAGAGGAAAAAATATGGATGATTGTTAAAGACAGAGCCTGCAGCAATAGGGTCTGCCATCCCGCTTGCCTCTATGAACATAATTTCCGGATGATACTTTTCATAAAGCTCTCCTGCCTGCTCAATAAAATTGGCAAACTGACATATGCAGAAAATTGATCCGTTGTTTATTTCGAGCAGATAGAACTCCCGACCGCTATTCTTAAGCTCATCGGCATCAACTCCGGCCCCTGCATACTCATTTTGTATAACAGCAACTCTCCGGCCTCCGGAGTATATCTCCAGAAGGTTTTTGAGAAGGGTTGTCTTTCCACTCCCCAGGAACCCTGTTATCAATATTACATTGCACTTAGTCACTTCAATCCCTTCTCCTTCATTCGTTCAATTATATCTCGTCTTAAATCTCCAACGGGCGGGATGGAGGATTGATACACCGGTACTCCGTCGATACAGATTGAGGGGATCTTTGTGACACCGAACATCTGCATCTTCTCTAACCCCTCCCTGCTCTTGATCTTATGCTCTTCAATCCTGACCCATCTGTCCAGCCCTTCACACGCCTTCTCAGCAGCTCCTACCATATACCGGCAAGGTGCACATGAGCCAGAATCCAGTGTGATAATATCAACTTTAATAAAGCTGTCATCGGAGTACATCTTAGGATCAATTGGTTCAATATTTTTTGAGACAGAGCCCATAGCTCTCAGTACATCCTGTCTGTAGCCGTCTGCAGGTAGCCGCGAAACAGCCTCAAGATTAGCACTTTTTGTATGGTATGGTAAATCGCATCCGGGAGCAAGAATGAATCCGACATCACCCCCTTTGTCAATACATTCGAGGGCATCCAGTTCACAATCGATCTCATCTCCCAGGAGCAGAGTAGAGGTTAATTTCAGGTTTCCTCCAAAGCTGATTCCTTTTGAGAGGCAGATCTTTTTTACGCTCTCGAGTTCTATGTTCTCGTCAATAGAGATGTTATCGGGCCTGCAGTCGCACATAACCTCGATGTTGTGAGAAGCATCTCCGCAAACGAAGAAGGATGACAGCAAGTGTTCGGAAGAGATAAATCTGAAGAGTTCAAATGCGTATTCGGAAATGAAATCCACAAAGAGATCGGGCCCGATCTGGCTGGTCATAGGGTCGACAACTGCTATAATCTCAACTCCGGCCCTCTTATATTGCAATACCATCTGCCTGGCTATATCGCAGCAGAATCTGAGAATTTTATGAATCTCCTGCGGATTTGTGTACATCTCCATAAAGATGCCCGTACCCTTAAGATGCAGAGCAAGTGTGAAGGGGCCTGTAACAAGTCCGTAAAATGCGACGTCGGGATTACCCCTGGTAAGTGCGGAGGCAGCACTCATTACCATGGCTATTCTGCCTTGGGATGGATCGAACTTCGGAAGCTGCTCAAGGGTCACTCCCGACTCCATAGGATGTGATTTTACAGAGGGGGGATTATCTTTTGCCCACATCAATTCGCATCCCAATGCTTCGGCCTCAAGTTGCAAATCGAAAAGAACCGGAATCCCATCTGCACGGTATAATTTTATAGCTCTCTCTACTCCATTGACAATAAGCTCCTCCGATTTCAGATAACTCTCCGCGTCGGCTCCAATTAACTCTCCTGCGTGGACGCCCACGAAAGGGACCCAGGGAATCCGTTCGCACTTTTTACACCCGAAGGCATTTTTAACAAGCTCTTTACCTGTAATTGTGCTCATTCTTTATACAGTTTTTCATATTACAAACAGAACATCCGTAATCGACCTCTCTTACCTCTCTGCCAATTGCATAAAGCCCGCTTATAGATTTAATCGGGGTCATTAATGCAGATGAGTTGAGTTGCACTCCGCAAGGGTTGGATGGAAGCAGCGAAAATACCTTGTTCTGCTCTTTGACGCTCCATCCGCAATATCCGGGGCTGTATGGCTTTGATACCCTGTTTCCTTGAGGTTCGAATGTGTCGAGAAGTTCCCGCTCAATCATTTTATTGAGCATCTCTGGAATCTCACTTCCAACACAATCGGCAATGTAACAAAAGAGGATATCATCTGCCCGTCTCCTTACAATCTCTTCAAAACCCGGCCCTGAGGTGGCCACAAACAGAGCAACTTTTTCGGCACCTACGACAGCATTGCAGACTCTTTTACCACAGTTGAATCTTACCCCCTCCGTTTTGAATGATACATCTTCTATGCTTTGAATATCGAGTATCTCGTACCCGTAACTTGGCGAAATTCCGGCTGAAAACTCACTAAAAACAATATCTGTGAGGGAGGCTATATACTCGACCTCTCCACCGTAAAACTCCCCCTCAAAGAGAGTTCTTATAATTGAACTCCTTTGGATTTTCAGATCTCCGAAAGAGACTTGACGGAAAATCATAGGGCATTTACCTTAAATTTTACGCAATATATAAAAAAAGGCCGCAATCAGCGGCCTTTCCCATATTTAATATTAAACCGGTAAATCACTTACCCTCCTCATACGAGTAAAGGAGCGATTCTACCTGCCTCATATAGTTTCTTTTTTCGAAACGTGGGGCATATACAAATGCCTCAAGAACAATCATATTCTTTCTCTCTTTGTCAAGAAATGCGTGAATTGTAAATGGGCCTCCCATGAAGTCATTATAGACCTCCCAAAGCCCTTTTACCTCAGCAAATGTACGGCCTTTGTAACTTACCCATCTCTCGGAAGGTGCAATCTCCCTCATTGCGGTTGTCATATAGGTGTTCTTCAGTGGACCGGGAACATTATATTGGAGCATTTTATTGTGAATGGACAGGAGATTCTCAAGCGAGAACATGGTGGAATCTGTAAATGGTACTTTATAGACCAGAACCCCCTGATTGGTGTAGGTTGTCTCATATGATATCCATACGAAATCGCCTGTTTGCTTACGCAGATTGTACCCTTTCGGGAAGTAAGGAGATCCTCCGAACATGTTGTTTACCAGTTCTCTCAGGCCTCTCTCTTCATATTTACGGGCATTTTGAATATTCCTGTTCCGCTCGGCCTGCTCGAGCGAGGAGAGCAACTTCTCCTGCTGCTCATTGATCAGTTTGGCTGTAGCCTCCTGTGAAGGTGCATATATTGTCACAACTATCTGAGGTGCTGCCCACACATCGACCTGATATACGATTTTTGACTCTTTAAGATCAGGAAGAATCTTGACAATCACTATGTTGCGGTGAGTCTTGAAGATATTCGTAAATGCTGCCTCCGGAATGTTAATTAGGGTAAACATAGGCTCCCTCTGAGGCAGGAACGGCTCATCCTGCCCGAGAAGTGTTCTGAGAGCAATTCCGGGATCGCTCTCCCACTGCCCTTTGTTGATTACAACAACAACTTCACCAGCTTTCCCGCTTATAGTAGGCTTAAGCTGAACATTGTCGGAGCAGGAGTAAGTTATTACTCCGGCTACAATTAATAGTAATAAGTTTTTGATTTTCATAACCGTATTTTATTTAAAAAGACCGTAAATGTCATTTCCAAATGCCAGAATCATCAGACCGAAAAGGATAAACATACCTACCACCTGAGCATACTCGAGAAACTTGTCGTGAGGTTTTTTCCCCGTAATTATCTCAAATAGGAGGAACAGGATATGACCTCCGTCGAGAGCAGGGATTGGCAGCAGATTGAGCACTGCCAGCATGATCGACAGCCAGGCGGTTATATTCCAGAATATCTGCCAGTCCCAAACCGAAGGGAATATCTTCCCGATTGTGATAAAGCTACCTACCGATTTATAGGCCTCTGTTTTAGGAGAGAAGATCAATCCGAGCTCCTTAAAATAATTTGATACGGTAGTTATTGTTTTATTGAATCCCGCAGGAATTACCGAAGCGATGGTATAATTGCTCTTTGTGACTTTAAACAGTTTGTCTATATTGTTCTC
>JAFIHK010000162.1 GCA_017848635.1 Bacteroidales bacterium
AATTGAGAGACGGAAGTCCCCGATATTACCCGAGCTTGCCTTAACCTGAGAGTCGGTCATTACAGTAATGTTTCCCTTTTCGGATATTGTGGCAGATAATCTCTCCACCATACTTTTTCCGGATATGTTTTCCGGGGAGATTGTCTCAATATCCCTCACTCTCCCTCCTGTAATACTCTCTCTCTCTATAAGATATACTTTGTCATTCATATCTGCCAGAGATATTGCAGCACTCATTCCCGCAACACCGGCTCCGATAACGGCAACCGATTTTTCCGATTCAATTGTTATAGGATCAAGAGAGGTAGCATGCCTTGCTTTTGCAATAGCCGCCTTTACCAGGTGAATTGCCTTCTCGGTTGCTCCCGCTTTATTGTCGGAATGAGCCCAAGAGGCTTGTTCCCTTATGTTGGCGTGGACATAATTATATTTATTGAGCCCCGCTCTTTCACTCACACTGCTGAATGTTGTAAGGTGAAGTTTAGGAGAGCACGATGCTACAACAATTCCGCTCAAATTGTGCTCCTTGATGTCAGTAACCATATCTTTTTGATTAGAGTCACCGCAAGCGAACATTGTAGTCTTGGCAAGCAGAACTGCATTTTCGTCCTTAATTGCCTCTCTGACCTTTTCAATATCAACATAGTCGGAGATATTTCCTCCGCAAGCACAAATATATACACCTAATTTCTTTTCCATAATCTTAATGGCTTGTTAAATAGCTGATTGCTGCATTTGCAGCAGCTCCTGCAGATAGTATTGAGTCGGGAATATCCTTAGGCCCGGTCGCGGTTCCTGCAGAGAATACACCCTCGATGGATGTTTTGGCCGGATTCAGAGGGTCAGGTTGAGCAACGTAGTTGAGAGAATCCTTTTCAAGTACTGAGTTTTGGAACAGTGCGGATGCCTCTGTATTAGGTAATACTCCCACCGATAAAACAACCATGTCGTGCTCGCTCTCTTTGAGCTTACCATTCTGGATGTCTTCATATCTTAAAATCAGGTTACCATTCTCTGCTTCAGAAATTTTGCCGATTTTTGCCTTTACAAACTTTACACCCATTCCCTTCGCCTGCTCATAGAACTCGTCATAACCCTTTCCGAAGGCTCTTATATCGATGTAATAAAGTGTAATATCTGCCATTGGCAGCGCTCCCATAAGAAGTTGTGCCTGCTTGATAGAGTACATACAACATATTTGAGAACAAACCGGATTGCCCACGGAATCATCTCTCGACCCGGCGCAAAGCACATAGGCGATTTTATCAGGAACCTTACCGTCACTTGGTCTTAATATGGTATTAAAAGGCCTTGTAGGAGCAATCTGCCTCTCCATCTGCATTGATGTAAGTACATTCTTGTATTTTCCATAACCGTAACGAGGCATACCTTTGGGATCGAAAAGATTAAATCCGGTTGCAACAATAGTTGTCTTTGAATTCAGTGTGTAGTACCTATCCTGCTGAGTGAAATCTATACACTGCGAAGGGCAAACCTTTTCGCAGGCACCACAAAGAGAACAGTTATCAATGTCTATTGCAGCCACTTTAGGACTCGCAATGCTGAAAGGAATATATACCGCTTTTCTACCTATTAGGTTATACTGGTATTGGTCCTTTACAATTACCGGACACACCTTTTCACACTCCTGACATCCTGTGCAATCCTCAGCCACTACATATCTCGGACGTCTTGTCACCTTTGTAACAAAACTCTTCTCACCAACCTTTTCTACAGACTCCACACTGGTTTCGGTGAAGATCGTAATGTTGGGATGACGAGCTATTTCAGATACCTTAGGCGTTGTTATACACGCTGAGCAGTCGAGTGTGGGAAATACTTTACTCAGGTGGATCATTTTTCCACCAACCGATAGATCTCTCTCAACCACTGCTACTTTGTATCCGTTATTTGCCAGGTTTAGTGCAGATTCACCTCCGGCAATACCCCCTCCGATGACAACTGCATCGAAAGAGAGTTCTACTCTGTTATTAAGCATATAGATTATTCCTGTTTTTGCAGATATTCATTGAAGCTTCGGATCTGCTTCACAAAGGATTCGCTGCATACCGAGCAGATTGCTGCCATTCTAAGGCGTGCAGGATCCAGTTTCTTCTCAATCATTAACTCATGAGTCTTGGCAATAATCTCGCCCGTCTTTTCGGTACAAGACTCACTGTATGGGCAGTCACTACCGTCCGCAGCGATAAATACCCCGTCGAATCCCTGTTCGAATGCGTGCATAATCCATCTCGGTTTTACAGATGAAGAGCACCTCATTGCCATAGTATAGACTTGCGGTGGATAGTGTAGCTTAAGGAGTCCTGCCATATCAATGGCAGGATCCGAAATCTTTTCAGTTGAGAATATCAGTATTTTTGGTTGTTTTGCCATTTCAACAAAAATTACTCCTCTTCTCCCTTTTTCATATAGATTTTGAAGTATCCGTTCTCTTCAACGGTTCCAAGGTATTCGTGACCCTGTTTGTTGCACCATTTCGGGATGTCAACCTTTGTTCCCTCATCGGCAGATAGAATCTCCATAATCTCTCCCTCTTCGATAGTTCCAACAGCCTTTTTGGCTTCGAGAAGCGGACCCGGACAAGCTGTACCTCTTGCGTCAACTGTCTTTGCAACTTCGATTGATTTTAGTTCCTCCTGTGTCATAATAGTCAGATTAAAGTTTATTTTAAAAATTGGTTTAGATCAGATAAATAGCTGGATTGAACTCTCACCTGCATCTGCAACAAATGTTGCCGCACCTGCATAGGAGAGATGAGGATACTCTATCATCTCCTCTTTTTTGAATCCCATCAGGTCCATTGACATCTCGCAAACGATGAATTCAATACCGAGTTCGGCAGCCTGTTTGAACATCTCATCAAGTGATAGAACATTCTTCTTTTTCATCAGGAACTTGATCATCGCCGGTCCCATTCCTCCCATATTCATCTTAGAGAGTTTCAGCGAGTTCTTGCTCTTAGGCAGCATGATTCCGAACATCTTAGAGATAATATCTTTACCCTTTGGATTTTTTTTAGGATCCCGGAGTGCAGATAATCCCCAGAAAGAGAAGAAGATTTTCACCTTTGTGTCCATTGCAGCGGCAGCCAAAGAGATAATCATTGTAGCAAGAATTTTATCCATATCACCCGAAACACAGGCTATAGATAATTGATCCTTACGACTGCTCTTAAGCTTTGTTACGCTTTTGGTCAGTTTTTCAACCTGTTTCAGTAACTCGGCGATTTGATTCTGTAGTTGTTCTTCTTGCATCATAGTTATTTTTTGCAAATTAAGTTAATGATTTTTTAATTATTGTTAATATTCCGTTGATGTATATTTCATAATTTTATGATTTAAATCACATTTTTTTAATTTTGCTGAATAATTGAAATATTTCTAATGGAAAATAAATGCATATTGTGCGCCCATAAATCTGCAGCGGTCTGTAAGTTGACTGAAAACGGACAAAAGGTTCTCTCTAAAAACAGTCTCACCGTACCGTTCAGGAAGGGCGATTTCATAATTAAACAGGGAACCTACTCGACAAATGTCGCATATCTAAAGAGCGGCCTTGCAAAGATACAGATTGTCGGACCATATTACACACAGGTAGTAAAAATTGTTAAACCGGGAAACTATTTAGGACTTCCAACTACTATCGGTGATAAAATTAATCAGTATTCTGTTGTGGCCATCGATGAATCGGAGGTCTGTTTTATAGATACAACTACATTTATGAATCTGCTGAACGACAGCCCCGAATTTAGCCGTCAGATCATAATAGAACTTTGTAAAAGCGAGCTTGTTTCGTACCAGAACTGCGTGAGAAGAACACAAAAACAGATTCGCGGAAAAGTTGCAGATATCCTGCTGGAGTTCTCGGAAAACATATACAACAGTGATTCGTTCAATGTGCATATCAATCAGGAGGAGATGGGTAATCTGGTTGACTCCTCGAGGGAGAGCATAAGCAGAGTTCTTAACGAATTTGTCAAGGAGAGGGTTATTGAGATGTCCGGTAAAAAGATTGTAATTCTAAATAAAGAGCATCTTAAGCTAATGAGCAGTAGGGGTTAACTATCCGTTAGCTCATATGACTTGTTCAGAGCATCCAGAAATGTTTCAACATCGGGGCAGGCCTCTATCTTTATGCCACCCGAAAAGAAAAATGTTGGGACCAGCTCAATCGATCTGCTCTCAGCCTCTCTGAAATCCTCCCAAATGAGATTATAGTACCTCTCCGATGTGAGAGCCTCTCTGCAATCTTCCGGGGTTAAGCCGGCAGATACACCGCACCTGATAATCTCCTCGGTATTATTAAGATTTACACCATCAATAAAGAACGCTTTGAATATAGCCTCTTCGGCCTCTCCTCCAAGCCCCCTCTCTTTGGCTTTCTGAATCACTCTGTGTGCCTCAAAAGTGTTGAACTGAACTGCCTTTTCAAGATTGTATTCAAGCCCGACTGAGGCAGCTTTCGATACTATTCCGGCGGCTCTTTTTCTGGTATCTTCCGGTGAAATGCCAAATGATTGTGAAAGAAAATCGTAGTATTTGATTTGATTATCCTTTGTAAGTTGAGGATTTAACTGATATGAGTGCCAGATAACCTCTACGCTCTCTCTGAACGGGAAACTGAGAAGAGCCATCTCAAGATGCCTTTTCCCGGCATAGCAGTAGGGGCATACGCAATCGCTCCAGATATCTACTCTAATTCTCTTCATAATTAAATTGTTTGGTTATTTAATATACTTCTCCCAGAAGGGATAAAACCTCTTCTTTGTCCAACCATGACACGCCATGGGCAGACGCTCGCCATTCAGTCTGAAACAATAGTCAGGGTTCTTGTCAAATGAGAACATAAGAGAACTCTCCCACGAAGGGTAGCTGAACTTCACCTTGCCAAAACGATTAACATGATAACTGAAAAAGACATCCTCGTTATACATATGATGCCTTTTTTTACTGAGCATATCATCAATCTCCTCCTTGCAGTCTCTCACTGCATTCAGGTGCGAAGATGTTTTTCTTAGTGAAAAACCTCCGTTGCCTACAAGATTAAAGAGCTCTGTCCTGTCTGGCCGGTTCAATAGTTTGTTAATTAATGACTCTGCCTTTAAATAGATCCCGATTAAAAAAGAGTTATACTCCTCTCTCTTTACCCAGGGGGCTCCAACATAGTCATAACCCTGTTTACACCAGAATTCAAGATCATTTCTAAAAATATAAGAGTCCAGCTGATATATTAGAATATACTCCGAACCTTCGAACCTGCTGTAGAATTGTTCAGAAAGCATCAGTCTGTTATATCCATCGATATTCACAAAATATTTGTCGGGAAATTTTTCAAAGCCGATTGTCGGGAAATTTATAGTGTAATAAGAGATGTCCAGGCTCTCAGGAACGATAGCTGTGCAATTGATTTTATCAAGAACTTTAACAACCCTCTCAAGAGAGATTCTCTCCCTTTTATCGGGCTCGAGTTTATGTATTGGAATTACAACAGTTAAATTCATTAGAATTGTTTGTAAATTAGCCAGAAAGATATTAATAATACGACAGTCGCCACACTCCAGTTAATAACCTTAACACCCCATTTTATTGCCACTTTAGAGGCCACCACCGCACCGGCAACATTCCCTACTGCATAAATTACAGCAACGGACCACATTACCTGATTATGCAATACAAATACCGAAAGAGCCAAAGGTGTATAGAGAAGTACGGCAAACTGTTTTACAGCGTTGGCTTTCATAATATCTGTACCCATAAATATCATGGTTCCGAATATCATAAGTATGCCAACTCCGGAGTGAGTAAAACCTCCATACAATCCTATAAGTGTAAATATAGCGAATTTCCAGAGAGTAAGTTTCTCTCCTGAAAACATTCTTGTGATTTTTGTAGCCTTATTAAAAAAGAGAAGAAAGATTGCTACAATAGGGAGCAGTATACCCATCGCTACCTCAATTATCTGCGGGTTCAACTCTGCTACTAGCTCTGCTCCTGCAATTGAGCCAATTGCAATAGGTATCCCCACTTTCCATCCAAGCTTAATATCGAGGTAGCCCTCCTTTTTGAAGATTGCAGATGATACTGCAAATTGAGCCAGAACACCAACTCTGCTTGTGCCGTTGGCAATGTTGATAGGCATCCCCATCGCCATGAAGAGAGCATAAGAAACTGCAGTCGCCATTCCGGCAAGTGTATTTACGAAACCGACGGCAAATCCGGTTATGATCAAAATTGAGATAACCGGCAGAGAGAATACTCCGTGTGTTGTAAAAAAAGCAGATAGGGTGTCAAACATGGGGTGCAAAATTAGAAATTTATTTCAACCCTTATGCCAAAATGTCCTGTCTTTCTATTTGGCAAAAATTTTGTGACTAACTTTGCGTCAAATTATAATTATAAATTGGATTCAAAGAAGATTCTAAAGAGATGAAAGATAGTAAAAAACACTCTGCCGAGGAGGCGATAAACGAGAAAGAGATAATAAATAATGAGGAATCAGGTACGAATAACACTGTTTCGAATGATGATGAATCTGCCGGAAGTGCCGATAACTCTCATTCAAACGAGAAGAGGGGTGGCCACAAGCATAGTGAAAAGAACTGGGAGTTAATGTATGAAGAGCAGAAGGATAAATATCTGAGACTTGCTGCCGAATTTGATAATTACCGTAAGAGAAGTGCAAAAGAGAGACTCGATCTCATATCGGTTGCAGCAGAAGATACTATCAAAGGGTTACTTCCTGTTGTCGACGATATGGAGAGAGCAATTAAGGTTCTCTCAGAATCGGGGGCCGACTCGTCAATCGTAGAGGGGGAGGAGCTGATATTTAAAAAATTGACGGATTATTTAAAATCCAGAGGTTTGGCCGAGATTGAAGCCCTTGATAAAGAGCTGGACACCGACTTCCATGAGGCTGTTGCTCAGTTTCCTGTAGAGGAGGCAAATAGAAAAAACAGAATTATCGATGTAGTTAAAAAAGGTTATACCCTCAACGGCAAAGTTATAAGATTTGCCCAGGTTGTAGTCGGAATATAGTTTAGATATGGCTAAAAGAGATTATTATGAGGTACTGGGGGTTGGTAAATCTGCCAGTGCCGAAGAGATAAAGAAGGCGTACCGGAAACTGGCTTTGAAGTACCATCCGGACAAAAATCCGGGGGATAAAGAGGCTGAGGAGAAGTTTAAAGAGGCGGCCGAAGCTTATGATGTACTCAGTAACCCGGATAAGAAGAGCAGATATGATCAGTTCGGCCACGCCGGAATGAGTGGTGCTGCCGGTGGCGGATTTAGTGGCGGAGGGTTCTCTATGGATGATATTTTCAGTCAGTTTGGAGATATTTTCGGAGGTCATTTTGGAAGTGCATTCGGTGGAGCATTCGGTGGTTTCGGTGGTGGAAGCAGAGGGAGAAGGGTTAACAGAGGATCCGATATAAGAATAAGGGTAAAGCTTGATCTTAAGGAGATAGCCCACGGCGCGGAGAAGAAGGTAAAAATCAACAAGCAGGTAGCTTGTAAAGAGTGCGGAGGAAAGGGCGCAAAATCGGAAGCTGACATCAAAACATGCGAAACCTGTCACGGAACAGGGCAGGTAACCAGAGTAACCCAAACAATACTGGGACACATGCAGACATCTTCTGTCTGTCCTACTTGCGGCGGGCAGGGCAAGACAATCATAAAGCCTTGCGGAGTGTGCCACGGTGATGGCCTTGTTAAGGAGGCAGAGGAGATATCGTTCAAGATTCCTGCAGGTGTTTCGGAAGGGATGCAACTTACGGTTCAGGGCAAGGGAAATGCCGCCCGCCGCGGAGGAGTTAACGGCGACCTTCTTGTTGTTATTGAGGAGGAGGAGAGTGCCGAACTGCAACGTGACGGAAATGATTTGATATACTCTCTGTTTATAAGTATCCCCGATGCTGTTCTTGGCGCTGAGGCTGAGATCCCTTCTGTTGACGGTAAATTGAAAATAAAGATAGAGCCGGGTACACAATCGGGAAAAATACTGAGATTGAGAGGAAAGGGACTCCCCGATGTAAATGGATATGGAAACGGCGACCTTCTTGTCTATATTCAGATATGGACGCCAAAGAAGATTGAAAAACAGGAGAGGGAGATGCTGGAAAAATTGAAAAATTCTCAATCTTTCAAACCATCACCCGATAAAGAGGATAGAAACTTCTTCTCCAGAATGAAACGCTCATTCTCTTAATATTAATATAGTATGGTCAAAGTAATCGGACTTATGTCGGGGACATCTCTCGACGGACTTGATATCTGCCTGGCATCTTTTGAAAAGAGAGCCGGCAGATGGTATTATGAAATTATTAAAGCGGAAGCCGAAGAGTACCCTGCCGATATTAAGCACAAACTGGCAACAGCCCAGAGTATGTCGGCGCTCGATTATGCCCTCTTTAACTCCGATTATGGTCTCTATTTAGGTTCCAGAGTAAAGTCATTCCTGGATAGGAACAAGCTTAAAGCCGACTATGTTGCTTCTCACGGCCATACAATATTCCACCAACCATCGAAGAGATTTACTGCACAAATCGGATCGGGAGCAGGTATTGCTGCTGAATCAGGCGTAGATACGATTTGCGATTTCAGAACTACCGATGTGGCTCTGGGAGGACAGGGAGCTCCATTGGTGCCCATCGGAGACAGAAATCTTTTCCACGAATATGAGTACTGTTTAAATCTGGGAGGATTCTCAAATATATCTTCGGAGAGGGGAGGGGTGAGGAGTGCGTACGATATATCACCTGTTAATTATGTTTTAAACCATTACTCAAGAGAGATTGGTCACGATTATGACGAGGATGGAAAACTGGCCTCGACAGGGAGGGTAAAGAGAGAGCTGCTTGATGAATTGAACTCTCTTGAATTCTACTCTCTGACAGGACCTAAGTCATTGGGAAGAGAGTGGGTGGAGGAGGTAGTGATACCTACTATTGATAAGCATCTGCCAGAGAGTGCCATTGCAGATAAGCTTTCAACATTCTGCGAACATGTGGCAATTCAGATTTCAAGGCATATTGAGGGAGGATCTGTACTTTTGACAGGGGGTGGCGCTTTTAATAAATATCTGGTTTCCAGGATGGAGTTTTACGCTCCTCAATGCAGATATGTTGTGCCTGACAAACAGAGTGTTAACTTTAAAGAGGCTCTTATTTTTGCATTTCTTGGAGCGTTATATGTTCACAATGAACCAAACTGCTTATCTTCAGTTACAGGAGCACGTTATGACTGTATAGGAGGGGCTCTGTACAAAGCAGGAGTGCAGTAATTAAAATATTTTTTTATTTGAAAAATAATTTCTACTTTTGCAGTCCAAAATTAAAAAGCAACCGCTTACAGGAACACAGGTGTCGGTAATGTTGCGCAAAAAATTCTACGACAATGGATTTAATGAAAATTGCCGAACAGGCACTTGCACAAGAGAGTAAAGAATTTCCGCAATTTAAGGCGGGCGATACAATCACCGTTACCTATAAGATTAAAGAAGAGAACAAAGAGAGACTTCAGAAATTTCGCGGTGTTGTAATTCAAAGAAAGGGTACAGGTACTACTCAAACATTCACTGTTAGAAAGATGTCTAACGGAGTTGGTGTTGAGAGAATCTTCCCAGTAAATTCACCATTTATCGATTCAATCGAACTCAACAAACATGGTAAGGTACGCAGAGCTAAGATCTTCTACCTGAGAGCACTTACCGGAAAGAAAGCTCGTATTAAAGAGAAAAAGTTCAATATTACTTCGGAAGATTAATAT
>JAFIHK010000003.1 GCA_017848635.1 Bacteroidales bacterium
CCCGAAGATATCGGAGAAATTTCAGGTTTATTAATATTTGATGAGATAACTGTCTCTCTATTGAAATCGTTTTTATCAATCAGGTAGAGTTTCCAAAAAATCATTTCTGAATCTTGGGAAGCGAGCTTCATATCACTTGCTATGATATGAAGCCCGTTGTTTCTAATTAAAAGTGAACTGTTTCCCGATTTGAGTACTCTCCCCTCCTGCCTCTGCTGCGCCAGAGATGGCACAGCAAAAGAGAGCATGGAGATTATTATAACTAAACTTTTACCAATTTTCATTAATAACCAGGATTTTGAATCAATTTAGGATTAATTTGCATATCGGCAGATGGTATTGGCCATAAATATTGTTTATTTATATCAAACACTCTCTGACTCAATACTCTGCATTGCGACACATTCGGCATGGTTGTAAAGTCAGGACAACCATCTTCGTCTATCTGAGGTGTTCCAGGGAAGAACCAATACCCATTCTTAGCATATGTCTTACAAAGAGCTGCACTTGTCGGAAGTCCGTAGTTCGGTCTGTTCATCACCTTATCTGCAATTCTCCATCTTAAGATATCCAAAATTCTCAGCCCTTCGAAAGCGAACTCCATTCTTCTTTCGGTCCTTAAAATTGTTCTTAGTTTAGACTTATCTGTCTCTGTAATCTTAGGGTATGAATTAGATGTGTAAGAAACTTTATATGCTCTTGCTCTTACCATATTCATAGCGTCCAATACCGACTGGTCAATCTCTCCGAGTTCAATCTTGGCTTCTGCATACATAAGGAGAACATCGGCATATCGTAATATAAGCTTGTCGTTTTCGGCCTCGAGATTATCACTCCAATCGGAATCAACCCATTTTCTAAGAGTCAACCCATTATATGATGCATACTGATCCGATGCCTTTGAATCTTTATTTGTAACAGATGTGTGAGTATCAAAATTCCAGCACTTCGCCGAATCGGGATGCGGTGTGTAGTTGTACCCGAAATAGTTTGTGTTAAATGCGACAATTGTATAAGCACAACGAGGGTCACGATTTGCAAATGGATCTTTTGGATTATAGAGGGGCGATTCGTCAATTGGTTTTCCATCTGTACAGAGATATGCACAGAAGAGGTCCCATGATGGTGAAGCTGTAGCGGAAGGAGATGTCACATTTCTGCTGAGATACGCTGTGACAGCACCGCCGGTCATTGCAGTACCATACTCACTCGATCTTGGAATTCCGAATACTGTCTCTACAGAATTTTTGGTTTTACTAAGGAATAGCTCTCCAAAATCAGGATAGAGTGTATATTTATTGAGATCTATACAATTCTTGGCCGCTACTTTTGCAGTCTGATAGTCCTTAAAGAAGAGTGCAATTCTGGCTTTCATTCCATAAGCCGCCCCTTTGGTAGCTCTCTGATACTCTGTTGCTGCATAAGATACAGGCAGTTTTTGAGCTGCGTAATCGAAATCTTCATATATATGCTGAAGTATCTCCTCCTTAGGTGTTCTCTCAAGAGTGTAAGCCTTTTCCAGGTCTAAGTCATCTGTATAATATACAACATCGCCATAGTAGGAGATCAACCTTGAATACTGGCATGCTCTTACAAATTTTGCATCTGCAATATATCGCTCATAAAGCTCTTCGGATAGTTTCTCCTTGGCCTTATGAATATTATTCAGGATTGTATTGCAACGGCTGATCGCTTTGTAGCTGTAGCTCCATGTATACTTCACAAAAGTAGAGTTATCGGCGTTAAGTGTTCCGTTTGTGAACACAGTGAGAGTAGTCCTGTTTGTCCAGTCGTCGGTAGCCTCGTCAAGAGCCATTATAGAGGAACCGAAGTCATCTTTGAACATCGGCCAGAACTGATGCAGATAGAGTGTGTTAAGGCTCATTTCAACCTGTTTCTGGTCAGTGAACCAGTTTTCGTTTGCAGCCTTTGATAGTGGCTGGAGGTCCAGGTCATAACATGAAGTTATGCTAAGTCCGGCTATCAGTGCGAAAATATATTTATTAAATTTCATATTTATAACTTTTAACTATTAGAAGTTTAATGAGGCTCCAAATATTACCGATTTTGTGATAGGATAACCGGTTGAACTTACTTCAGGATCCCATCCTTTTGGATAGTGACTGAATGTAAAGAAATCCTGCAGAGTTGCATAGAGTCTCACAGAAGTTGAGGTTCCTGTGATTTTTTGAAGAGGGAGAGTATAGCCTAATGTTATATTCTTGATTCTGAAGTAGGCTCCATTTATCAACCAGAAGTCTGAAGCAACATAGTTGTTCGAATCACCTGTCTTCGAAATTCTGGGATACTTTGCATTAGCATTCTGTTCTGCACTGTTATATTTACTCCAGTAGTTTCCTACAATTATCTGAGGAACATTGTACCAATCGCCACGGATTGGCTGAACCATCTCTGTTGTAAGCATAGATTTCTTCATCCCTACTCCCTGAAACACAACTCCAAAATCGAAATTATTGTATTCCAGATTTATAGAACCTCCATAATTATACCTTGGAAGAGAACCACCTAACAGAACACGGTCATATGTCGCATCGATCTTTCCATCGGGTACTCCGCCGGGGCCGCTTATGTCTTTGTATCTGATATCTCCGACTGTTACAGCAGACGACATTTTAGCAGATGCATTCACCTCGTCTATGTTCTGATATATGCCATCACTCACGAAGCCATACCACTCTTTATACTGGCTACCCTCTCTTATGATAAGGTTGTCGCTAAGCACCTGTGTGTCCTCCATATTACCCATCATAGTCTTGTAATCAGATAAATTGAATGCTACATTATAGTTAAGCTTCCCTATTTTGTCTCTCCATGATAGTTCGATATCCCAACCTTTGGTAGTCATAATACCCGCATTCTGATTAGGATTTGAGTATCCCATATAGGTAGGAATCTGCAGCTCAAGAAGCATATCTTTTGTCTGTTTGTAATACCAGTCGCCGGTGAATCTGAGACGATCGTTGAACACACTTAGATCCAAGCCTATATCGGTCGTTTCAGTTGTCTCCCAGGAAATATCAGGTATTGCATAAATATATGCAGATGCTCCCTGTGATGAGGTAACGGTTCCCCCTTTGTAGAGAGTACCTGTATTAAAGCTAATAGAGGACTGATATGGGTAGTTCCCGATTCTTTCATTACCTAACTGACCCCATGAAACCCTGATTTTCATCATATTTAACCAATCAAATGATTTCATAAACCTCTCCTGTGATATCACCCAGGCACCCGAAACCGATGGAAAGAAACCCCATCGATAATCTTTTGCAAACCTGCTAGAACCATCATATCTGAAGTTGCTCTGCAGATAATATCTGCTCTTCCAGTTATACATAATCCTTCCGAATACAGAGTTATAGGCATTTTCATATGCATCACCGTCGTTATCCTTTAATGTTCCGGGACCGGCAGTAAGATATGGGTAGTAAGGAATATCGTATTCACCTCTGGATGCCCACATGTTTTCATAAAAATAGTGAGAACCTTCATAGCCTCCCATTATGCTAAAGTTATGATCGCCAAAAGATTTGATATAATTTGCAAAGAGTTGTGATGTCATTGTGTAGTTATCCATTCTCTCCTCTTTGAGATCTGTAGTGTTTGTTCCGTCCAGATAATCTTTCGATGTCATATCATTCCAAGCTGTATAGTACTCAACCTGTTTATTGAAAGTCTTTGTTTTCGACATATTGAGTGTCGGCGCAAATGTTCCTGTTATGGTCAGATCCCTGACAGGGGTAAAATCAGCTGAGAATTTTGCAGATATCTGATAATATTTATCTTTTGAATTACCTCCATACATCATCTTGCCATATGGGTTTTCACCATCTTTACCTCCGGCTAGTCTGCCATCGGAGTATACTGCAGCATAAATTGGAGCAGCAAATCTCATATTGTATGCAGGACTAAATGCAGGAGTAGTTGTTACAGTGTTCCTGAAATTTACACTTGATGAGAGCTTGAGCATTTTGCCTATACTCATCGAATTATTTATACGAACTGTAGCTCTTTTCCAGCTACTGTTTGCCTTATAGAGACCATCAACTGTATCATAACCAAAGCTGACCTTTGTCTGTGATTTATCGTTACCTGTACTTACATCGAAGAAGTGGGAGTTTCTTAGAGCAAAATTTTCCAGACACATATCAACCCAGTCTGTATTTGGATAGAGATCGGGCAGCTCTTTATTAAGGGCCCAGTAGTTATCAATCAGATCGTTGCTGTATAGTGTATTCTCTCCTCCTGCCGGATTATCGTTATAATTTCTCTCGTTAGCCACCTTCATATATGTTACTGCATTTGCATAATCGGGCATTGCTGTAGGCAAATCCAGAGAGAGATTGTAGCTGTAATTTACTCTGTATCCCTTTTTAACTCCGCTTTTTGTGGTTACCAGCACTACACCTGCTGCCGCTCTTGCACCGTAAATAGAAGCAGATGCAGCATCTTTAAGCACTGATATACTCTCAATATCTGCAGGGTTTACTTCATTAAGGCTTCCTGCCGGAACTCCGTCGATAATGATGAGAGGGTCACTCTCCTGAATTGATGTAATACCTCTTACCCTTATTGTGCCGCTTGCTCCCGGAGCCGAGCTTGATCGAGTAACCGTAACACCGGGCATTGCTCCCTGGAGCGCAGTGATTACCTGATTATTTTGTCTGCCGGCAATTTTATCGCCACTTACTGCAGATAGTGCCCCGGTCAGATCTTTCTTTTTTGAGGTGCCGTAACCAATCATAACCACAGCCTCCATACTGATGGCATTCTCCTTCATGGTTACATTAATTGTTGATCTTCCTGCAACATTAACCTCTACGCTCTCCATTCCTATAAAAGAGAATTGAAGAACACCATTTGAGGGTACATTAGAAACCGAATAGTTACCGTTTTCATCGGATGATACTCCGTTGGCGGTCCCTTTAACAACTACAGCTGCCCCTGTAACAGGTGCACCCGAAGCATCTCTGATGTTTCCTTTAACTGTAATGTTCTGCGCAGCCGCCGATTGGACTGCAAAAAAGCAGAATACAAGCAAGGTTAGGGTAGTCCGCATAATCTGCTTAAACTGCCCTAAGTGATTTTGTTTTAGTCCCTTTTTCATTTAAATATAGCTAGTAATGTTATGTTTGTAACTTCAAGTTTGTATATTTGCACCCTAAAACTACACTACACCATTGCTTAAAGATGTGTGGTGTGGTGTAGTACAAATGTATTAAATATTTTTTACAAATAACAATAGTTAACCAAATTTTTATAGAAACTTAATACTCTTAACAACTCAAAAATTCTAGCTCTATTATTAACTTAGAGTACAAATTATAGTTAGACAAAGTAGAATTGAATAATATTAAAATATGCTTGGCAATATAAATTATAAAATTGACATTAGTTCGCAGACACCTGTATATAAGCAGATTATGCAAAACATTCAAGAACTGGTTCATAACGGAGGGGTGAAGAAGGGAGAGTTTTTACCGTCGATGAATGAGCTGGCAGACTATCTGCAAATCTCAAAAGAGACTGTAAAGAAGGCATACTCACTTCTAAGACAGGATGGGCTTATAGAGTCTGCTCACGGAAAGGGGTTTTATGTAACTCATAATAACGATAAAAACAGGATACTTCTTCTTTTCGACAAGCTCAGTACGTATAAACAGGTTTTGTATAACTCATTTTCATTATCAATTGCTGATAACGCAGAGGTAACAATCAGACTTCACAATCAGGATCTCGATCTTTTTGAGAATTTTATTACCGAGAATATCGACAAATTCGATTACTACATTGTTACTCCTCACTTCTCTCTGAATGAAGATGTACAAAAGCGAGTAATAAAGGCCTTAAAAAAAATTCCTAACAGAAAACTTATTGTACTGGACCGATTTATCGATAGACTACCCGGCAATTATGGATCTGTTTACCAGGATTTTGAAAACGATGTATGCGATGGATTATTGCAAGGATTAGAAGATATTAGAAAATTCTCAAAATTCAACATTATATCAATGCCCGGAAGCCTCTATGCTCCACTTATCGAGTCGGGTGTCAGCAGATTTTGCAGAGAGGCGGGGATAAAATATGAGATTCATAAAGAGATTAACCCCGATAAGATTAATAAAGGTGAGCTTTTTCTCATATTAAACAGTCAATTGGATACAGAGCTCATTCAACTCATAAAAATTGCAAGAAGCAAAGGATGTAGTATCGGTGAAGATGTTGGTATCATATCCTATAATGAATCTCCGATTAATGAAATAATCCTGGACGGCTTAACTGCATTGTCGACAGATTTCAATGAAATGGGTCGTCTTGCAGCAGAGATGATCTCAACCAAAACATTCCGTAAGGTCAAATGTCCCTTTAGATTGATAAGAAGAAAAACTTTTTAAAAGGGCTTTGTGGCACAAAAATGTTTGTGGCACAAACATTTTTGTGCCACAACTTTATCGTATAAGCTCCTCAATTTCGGCTAGCAGGCGATTGCGCCGGTCGGAAGTGAGCGATAGCTGTTCCAGCAGTTTTGGATTTTGTCGGATCTGCCTACAGACAACTACTCCACTCTCCATTAGTTTGATCTTATCGGCAGCAGAGATACGTGTAAGTACTGTAATGGGGAAAATCCTCTCTCTGTCAATAATCTCTCGGAGCCCCTCACCCTTCGGATAGTCCCAGCTCAACATCTTAAGTCCACTGCACTCTCCATAAGCAGCAGCATCGGAAGTGAACCTTGTATTTGTACATACACATCCTATAAAGTTAAAGCCCTTATATTCCGGCAGTTTACTCCTGTATTTAATAATATCGTCAACACGTGATCTCACATATAATGGTACTTGTACGCTTGCATTATTATTCTGACTGAAATGGAATTTACACTCCACAAGAATCTGGGTATTACCCTTTGTAGCAATTACATCCATCTCGTGAGTTACACAGCAACCCTGAAGAACCTGACCTACTTCAACATTATAGCCCATCCGGCTGAATATTTCACCCACAAGATGTTCAAATGGGTGTCCGGTTGGTCCCAGCTCCATCATCGCATTTTTTAATTTGTAACGAGATGCAGCAGAGCTTACTACCTTTTCCCCCTTTCCAAAACTACTTACAGGCACTCTTTTTTTGAGTAGAGCAAAGGCTTTATCATAAATTTTTCTGCTCGACACTCCTTCGTAGAGCCAATCTTTAATTTCGGCAACTATTGATTCTGCCCTAATTTCAGAAGCACCAGCCTTTAAAAGGGAATTTTTAAGCTTCTCTGCGGAAAACGCCTCCATTTCGCCTGAGGCTTTACGTATAAGAATAGAGTTCATTGGAGTGGGAGTTTGGAGTAGAATAACTAATCTAAATAACTATCTGCACAAAAATAAAACAAAATCGTAGATCATTTATAAATTTGTAAAGAAAAGAGATATCAAATATGAGAAAGAGCAATTTGTCCAGAATTACCTGTAATGCAGCAATATTTGCTATGGTATTTCTATTTATTTCGGGTCAGGAATTGATTGCACAAAGTACGAATAAAACCAACACCGGCATCAGTAAAATAACAGTAAAAAAGACCTCTACGAAAGCAGATGCAATACAACTTGATACTATTGCAACTGATACAATACCTGCTCAAATGGCTGAATATAAACCAACTTTTCTTGGCGGTAATGATAACGAGTTCCGGAAATGGTTTTTCAGCAACTTTAAAATGCCTTCACAGGTACCGGTTTCGAAAAGAAAAGGGATCATGGTTGTTCACTTTACTTTAGATAGAAAAGGTAGAGTGGAGAGTGTTAAAATTCTCAAAGGTTTACATCCTGTTGCAGATGCTGAGACAAAGAGAGTTATAATGAGATCCCCAGCATGGACTCCAGGGTTGTTCAAGGGCTCCCCTGTTCCGGTAAGAATCAACATGAGATTGGATTTTAAATAGAACTCAAATCACCAGGATCATAATAGAATAAAACAAAGCGGTACAGCCCCAAACCCGGGACTGTACCGCTTCCACAAATACTTAACCTGATTATTTATTAACCACCAACCCCTTCTCAATTGCCAGAAGCAAATATTCGACTAGGTCAGAGGATCTCTTATTTCCAACTTTTCTCTTTACTTTTTTAAGTTCATCTCTCAATTTCAGCAGATTTTTATAGTACACACCTGCACGGTCGCTGTTCACCAGATATTTTATCCCTGTGACAGGTCCAAATGCACCTATATCCTCAATATCCAAGCTAATATTGAAAGTATCGGGCAACCTGCTCTCTTCACCATTAATCAATGCTGAGAGTGCGAAAGATCGGCTCTCTTTAGCCTTTGCAACTGCAGGTAAATTGGACTCTTTAAGGAGCAACTGAGTTAAACCTACCAGTACAGATTTTTGTGCATCTGAAATTTCATCTCCTTTACGCAGATTTTTGATTGAAAATGAGATTATGTCGTTCAGCATCATCTCCGGAGTGTAAGGATCGTCCGATTTAGTATATGCAAATTCAACGGCAGATAATCTAGAAAAGACAATTCTGGCGAGATTGTTTGCATAGTATTCGGAAAAACTACCGTTCATACCGGACATCTTCAACATCTCTTTGTTGTCGAGCCATCCGAAATCGTCACACTGCTCTAATAAGAACATAAGACTCTCTCTTTGAACACTCTTATCAACAACTTTATAAGAGGGAACTCCATCTCCCTCATAGCTCTCATTGATCTCAATGCCGCCAATATTCACTAAAATCGCACGATAGAAATCGTATAATTTCAGAAATATGAAGTCTGGAAAGAGCTCTCTGTATACTTCATCAACCTCTTCTCTGTTAACCCAAGATGCTCCGTTATCACTTATATACTTGAGTACCTCGGTTCCATATTTTGCAGCCTTTATTTTATCATCCCCAAGATCTTCCGTTAAAGACCTGGGATCCAACATTACACCACCATTCTGCTCTCTTCCGTAATAGAATCTTCTATCCTTTATCTTTTTACTTATAAGAGTTCGTAGAAAATCCTTTTCGGAATACTCGTCGTTAAATTGAGAGTAGTTCCTGTAGAGCCAATCAATCGCATAAATATCATAAACACCCGGTTCATCAAGAATAAGCTTAACGCCCCTTTTAACATCTGCCTCACGTGCAACAAAGTTATAACGGATCTGATCGGTTATACTCGACGATATACCCTCTCTTTGTGTAAAAGTGACCGATTTAAGAGAGTCTATAGGAATCCATGAAGATGCGGCCAGGTTCGGAGTGAGTCCAAGACAGAGCCCCATCTCTTTTGTTATTGCAGCCTCTATTGACTCCTCCATAAGAGAATCCGGAAGTTTAGCTCCTCTCACCTGCGGTTCGGCAAGGGCTGTCTGATATATTCTCTCTCTCTGGAGCGTTACGGGAGAGTCTGCATAGAAGATAATATTAGCACTCAGAATCTCACCATTTCTAGGGTCAATATTTATCTGTCTGGAGAGATTTCTAGAAGGGATCATTGCATACTTGACACAGCTGTATGAGTTATCCGAACTGCTGAAAGAGGGGTCCTCTGCAGGTGACGGGTAATCTTTAACTGCAATAACATTCTTGTATCCAGCCTTTTCAAAAACCTTATTCCACTTTAAGACTCCTCTCTTTACCGCCTCCCTCCACGATGGTTTAAAAAGCGTATCCACATAGAATACAATCTGTTTAACTGGTTCTGTCAACTCCCCACGATTGTATTTCTCAACATTTGATGGCTCTACCCTCCATCTGCTTACAAAATAATTATATCCGCTCTTCTGCTCCTTTACACCAAGATTTTCAAACTCGGTCACCAGAGTACCAATTCTGTAGTCGGCAAATCTCTTTCTGAAATTATCCTCAGGAAGCAGATTGAGTGATGTACGTAACTCTACCGTTATGTTCTCCGGGGCACCCGACTCCATTCCCATAAAATAGGATGTAAGACCGTATGTCATATCAGTAATGACAGCGATATTATTTTTATATGCTTCAATACCCTTAAGTACAGATAGTTCCTTGTTGAAATTTGAAACTTTCTGAACAAATCCACCCATTGTGGATGTATTTAGAGTACCTATATACTTACTTCCTGATATAAAGAAGGAGGTTGCTTCGAAGACAACTGCTGAACTGTCTCGGTTATACGCTAGAATTGGAGAGGAGAAGATTACAGGAGGAATCCCCGATGCCTTTATTGCATCTGCCACTCCTATCTCGCTCTTGTCTGTTAGAACAGGCTTTGGAACTATCCTCACCTGCACTAATGAGTCGGTTTTTGTAAAGCATACCTGAATCGGTCTTGAAGCCCTCTGTCCCTGAAATGCAAGAGCAGGATTACTAACTCTGTCAATAACCGAGCCCATAAGAAAATCTCTTCCTACCAATGTGATCGGCATCTCAATGTAGAGTTTCCCCTCAACAATATGGAGGGTCAGAACTCCGCTTACGCTCTTCACATCTCTCTTTTTATTGAAAATCTTCTCATATGGGGTTAGCTTCTTGGTACTATCCTGAGCCTCTTTTTTGGGTGTACTGCCCTTTTGAGCAGATAGCCCGGAAGGAAGAGAGGCGATCAGCAATGTACATAATATGTATATGTATTTTTTCATACTGGCTGGCTATTGAAGATTAATGGATGACTCTACTTGACGGAGTAATAGATCGTAGTGGTGCCTATTCTCGGAAGCTGATCTTTTGATCGCTCTCTTAAGCACATCTCTCGTTTTGAGCAGATACCCGTAAAAGTTACTCTCCCTGTTATATGAAATATTGAACTTGGTTGATGGCAGATTATAACCTGCAACCGGAGAGAATGAGCCTTCGCTCTCCATTTTCATCAGTTTTAAGAAATCGCCACCTCTATCTTCATCCCTCAATATCGAGAAGAGATCCTTTCCTGATGTCAGGTCGTTTATGCCCGCTCCTGAGACAGCTTTATTCAGATTTGATCCAGAGAGCAGACTCTTCACATATTCACTCTGAATGTACATCTCTATCTTGCTCAGTCTCTTACCACTTTTAGCTGAGTTCCATACAAAATCGAAAACATCATTAGAACACTCGAAGAAATCATATGGATCTTCAGATATCGATGCCGATAGAAGAACCTTGTTCGGAGTTGCGATAACAGCTTTGGCCAATACTGTTGCTATAAGCTCTTTGGCAGAACCCATAATAGTAACCTTTTGCATCAACTCTTTATTATCCAACCACTCCAAATCATCTATCTGATTCATTATAAAAGTGAGCGCCCTCTTCTGCTTATCTTTTTCGACACTCTTGAACAAAGGAAGATTGTCGTTCAATTTAGCCTCTGTAAGATAAACCCCGCCAACAGATGCATAAATGTGGTTAATATATCTAATATACTGATAAACAATTGCGTCATAGATTTCACTCCGATACTGATAGTCATCGTCATCATTTCCAAGCCATTCATTAAGGTTCTTTACAATGTACTTGAGATTTTTTATTCCATATTGAGAGGCAAGTATCGCATCGTTACCCAAATCTTCTGTCTGAGATCTAGGGTCGAGAGGAGTTGAAAGCTGTATTCCGTAGCGATAGATTGGATCCTTAATCGCCTTGCTAACCTTTTCGGAGAGGATCAAAGCCTCATCTTCAGAGTTTTTAGCCTGAGGAAACCAAGTGTAATTCCATTCAATCAGGAACTTGTCATAGGCACCGAAACGAGGAGGGGTAAGCTTGACACCCTTCTCAAAATCTCCCGGTTGAGCAACATAGTTAAACCTGGCATAGTCCATAATAGAGGTTGTTGTACCCATCTTATTCGTATATGAAGGCGAACGCAATGAGTCAACCGGAATAACCGATGAGGCACTCATATTGTGCATAAAACCAAGGCAGTGACCAACCTCGTGAGAGATCACATATCTCAGTCCGTCCATAAGAGTGCTCTCAGGGATACTCTTACCCCTCAATGCCGGATTAGCAGGAGATATCTGCACAAACATCCAGTTGTTCAACAGCTTGATTATATCGTGATAAACATATACCGATGCATTGATAATTTCGCCGGAGCGAGGATCAACCCAAGACGGCCCCATTGCATTCTCAATACCAATCGGAGCATATCTTATACAAGAGTATTTTATGTTATCCGGATCAAATTCAGGATCCTCCTGGGCAGATGGGAACTCTACAGCCTTTATTGCATCTTTGAAACCAGCCTTTTCAAACAGCTCATTCCACTGTTCAACCCCCTCCTTAATAAAAGGTTTCCACTTTTCAGGGAAATTGTTATCAATGTAAAAAACTATCTGCTTTAAAGGTCGTGTAAGTTTTCCGGAAGCGTATGCCGAAAGATCCTCCGGCACAAGATCCCACTTGTTTGCATAATAGATACTCTTTGAGGACTGTTCGCTCTCCCCAAACATAAGTTTTTCAGTATTGAAAACAGCGACACGATAATCGGCCATCCTCGGC
>JAFIHK010000163.1 GCA_017848635.1 Bacteroidales bacterium
ACCGGGACGCAACCGGAAGAGCTTTTGAAAGGGTTGTCGCTCTTGGAGTAGGTATCGGATCGGGTTATCTCTTTGAGACAACATTCAAAAAGGAGGTGTATAGTGATCTTACAGGCGAGAGAGGAACATTAATGGGTGCAATTCAGGGAATATTTGCGGCCCAATATGAAACTCTCAGAGAGAATGGCCACACACCATCGGAAGCATTCAATGAAACGGTTGAGGAACTTACACAGAGTCTTATGCCACTTGTAGCCGAGAATGGAATGGATTGGATGTATGCGAACTGTTCAACTACAGCGCAGAGAGGAGCACTGGATTGGTGGAAAAGATTCAAGGATGCAACAAAACCGGTATTTGAGTCTCTCTATAATGAGGTAAAGCTTGGCAATGAGGCGCAGATATCGATTGACTCTAATAGTAAACCTGATTACAGAATCGGGCTGGACAAAGAGTTAAAGGATATGAAAGAGAGTGAAATGTGGCGTACCGGAGAGGTTGTACGATCGCTAAGGCCTGAACGCTCCAATGTGAAAAAATGAAAATAGGATATAATAATGAGTTTCAATAGCCTGTTCCCGGATCCGAAAAGAGTTGCTAAGGCAGCAGCGATAATCGGTGATGTTGTAAAAGAGACTCCACTGACCAAAAATTTTAATTTGAGTGAAAAGTATAGATGCGAGATCCTCTTGAAAAGGGAGGATCTTCAGGTTGTACGGTCATACAAAATCAGAGGGGCACTAAACAAGATAAAATCACTTCCATCCGATAGTCTTAAAAACGGAGTGGTTTGTGCAAGCGCCGGTAATCATGCCCAGGGTGTTGCACTCTCCTGCAGAACAATGGGAATACAAGGGACTATATTTATGCCTGCTACAACTCCGAAACAAAAAGTTGAACAGGTTAAAATGTTCGGTAACGGATGCACCAATATTATTCTGGAGGGTGATACATTCGATGAGTCCAATATGTTGGCAAACAGATATTGTAAAGAGAATAATATGTGCTTTATACATCCGTTCGATGATTCGGAGATTATTGAGGGCCAGGCTACTGTAGCTCTTGAGATTCTTAATGATATTAGCGATCCGATCGACTTTATTATTCTACCTGTTGGAGGAGGTGGATTAGCCTCCGGTGTAGGTGCAATATTTAAACAGCTCTCACCATCTACAAAGGTAATTGGGGGTGAGCCGGAGGGGGCAAAAAGTATGCAGGCTGATTTTAATAGTGGTGGACCTGTTTCTATTGAGTCAATCGATAAATTTGTAGACGGAGCTGCTGTAAAGAGAGTCGGAGATATAACTTATAAAATCTGCAGGGAGGTATTGGATGAAATTATCGCTGTTCCCGAAGGAAGAGTATGTACAACAATACTTGAACTCTACAATCAGAATGCAATAGTTGCAGAGCCTGCCGGAGCTCTCTCTATTGCGGCGTTGGACTCAATATCTGATATAATAAAAGGGAAGAGGGTGATATGTGTTGTAAGCGGCAGCAACAATGATATTACAAGAACAGAAGAGATCAGAGAGCGCTCTCTTCTCCACGAAGGGGTAAAACACTACTTCATTATCAGATTTCCCCAGCGGGCCGGCGCTCTGCTAAATTTTGTCCAAAACGTACTTGGACCATCCGATGACATAACTCACTTCTCATACCAGAAGAAAAATAACAGGGAAGCCGGCCCTGCACTTATAGGAATCGAGCTTGCCGACAGACGAGATTTTAGAGAGCTCCTTAAACGAATGGAGAAAAATGATATCATATATGAGTATATAAACAATAAACAGGACCTCTTTGGGTTCCTTATCTAAAAATATATCAAGATGGCTTTAGACTGGTCAAAATTATCTTTCAACTACACCAAAACAAACACAATCATCTGCTCACACTTTAAAGATGGTGAATGGAGCTCGCTTGAGAGTTCTACAAGTGATCAAATTACTATTAATGCGCTATCGGGAGCTCTGCATTACGGATTGGAAGCATTCGAGGGTCTGAAGGCTTACAGGGGTGCCGATGGGAAGGTTAGATTATTCCGTCCCGAAGAGAATGCCAGGAGGTTAAGACGCTCAGGAGCATACATAGGATTGGAGGCCCCTTCCGACACTATGTTCATCGAGGCTTGTTGCAGAGTGGTAAAAGAGAATATTGAGTATCTGCCGCCTTACGAATCAGGAGCAACAATGTATATAAGACCATTTATAATTGGAGTGGGAGGGCAGATAGGGGTTCACCTCTCCGGAGAGAGCATGTTCATTGTAGCGGCAATGCCAATAGGATCATATTTCGGAAAAGGATTCGAACCATCCAGAGCAGTTCTAGCCAGTGAGCACGACAGGGCCGCCCCAATGGGAACAGGCTCTTATAAGCTGGGCGGAAATTACGCAGGTACCGTCCTGGCAGGGGAGATTGCAAAGAGACAGGGCTATTCTACAGTGCTTTATCCCGATTCAGCCGAAAGAAGATATGTTGATGAGTTCTCTTCGGCAAATTTTTTCGGAATAAAGGGAGACACATATATAACACCTGAATCACCATCAATATTACCCTCTATTACCAATAAATCTCTGTTGGAGCTGGCACCCACTCTCGGATTAAAAACCGAAAGGAGAGAGCTACTTATAGAAGAGTTATCTGGTTTCGACGAGATGGGAGCAGTTGGAACGGCGGTAGTAATCTCCCCGATCGGAAGGGTAGATGTTAAGCCTGGTTGGGAGAGAGAGGGCGGATGTGAGGCTGAGATTATAAAGTCCTATTTTGCAGGAGAGAGTCTTGCGGCAGGAGCTGTCAGCCTGAAGCTCTATAATGCTCTAACGGGAATCCAGAACGGAACCGAAAAGGATATTTTTAACTGGTGCCTTACCATTTGATTTAAATGCTATTTTTGCAACAGAATTAAAGGTTGCAGTATGAAAGTAGAATCTTTTACAATAGATCATAAAACACTACTTCCCGGAATATATCTGAGAAAGAGAGGAGAGACTTACCACACTTACGATATACGTATGTTTAGACCACTTTCAGACGGAGAGTTGGAGAGTGTCGAAGCAAATGGAGGATTCCCGGATAATGAGAGATTTCTCTCTCCGAAAACTGCACATACTCTGGAGCATCTTCTGGCTTTTCATTTGAGAGATACCCTAAATTTAGATTCATCGCTCATATACATAGGCCCGATGGGTTGTCTTACAGGCTTCTACATCATTACCTCTCCTGAACTTCCAAGGCAGAAACTTGTCGAATCTCTAAAGCTTGTTTTCGGGATGATATGTGAAGCAAAAAATATTCCCGCAGCTACATCTGGTGAGTGCGGGAATTATGCTTTTAATGATCTGGAAGGAGCTAAGTCGGTCTCAAAAAGGTTGCTCGAGACTCTTTTTTAAAACGTTACTCAATAGAAAATCGAATTACAACCTGTTGTTCAAAACGGATCTTTTCGAATTCAAGCTCAGGTGCAGACTCCTCGTTCATAGTGTCCGTAGCGGCACCACGTATGGAAATAGAGCTTTTTGCAAGCATTCTGAATGGATTTAGTGCATTATCATAGTTCTGCACATAGATTGGTTTGCCAAGCTTGAAACCAAGTGAGGATGCCAGAACCTCTGCATTTGATTTAGCCTTTGCTGCTGCTTTCGCAAGAACTTCCGACTTGATCTTTTCAGGATCGGATACAGCTGTTTTGGTTATGGATACCTGAGAGATCTTTAGCTTTTCTGTTGCGTTGAAAACCCCGAAAATCAACTCTGGAGAGTCAACCTTGAGAATAAAACTCTTCCTGTTTAAAATCTTTGCCTGTCTTAAAATTGAGTTTTTTAGAGAAGATGTGATATCCTGTACCTGCATATTCTTCTCTATATCAATTCCTAACTCTTTGAGAGCAGAGTATAGCTCTCTCTCCTTTTTTTCCAGAGTAGCCTTGCTTCCACTCAGTGTCTCATCAATTATAATCTGAATGAAAAATTCATTTGGAGCAACCTCATTGAATGCGGTTGCAGTAACTTCCACATAAGAATTCTCTTTTGTAGTCTGGGATTTTAGATTTTGTGGGAGAATCGAGACCGAAAGTGAGATTAATGCTGCAAGTAATAATTTCTTCATAATATTTTTTATTTTTATAAAGCACAATGTTTGTGCCATCATTTAACTTAAATTTCCTATTTTTAATGTTATAATACTAATAATTAGAACAGACAAAAATGAAAATTGTTGTATTTACCGGTTCTGGAGTGAGCGCTGAGAGCGGAATAGCTACCTTCAGAGGTAGTGGAGGATTGTGGGCAGAGTACAGAATCGAGGATGTTTGCACCCCTCAGGCTCTGGCAAAAGATAGAGAAAGAGTAATAAAGTTTTATAACATGAGAAGAAGAGAGATTCTCTCTAAAGAGCCAAATATAGCTCATAAGACAATCTCTCTACTCGAAGAATATTTTGATGTAGAGGTTGTTACTCAGAATATTGATGACCTGCACGAAAGAGCAGGCAGCAAAAATGTGACCCATCTGCACGGGGAGATTGTTAAGTTACGAAGCTCAACAGATGAATCGGCAGTAGTCCCAATCGATGGCTGGGAGCAGAATGTGAATGAAAGGCATCAGGATGGCTCACTGCTTCGGCCGTTTGTTGTCTTTTTCGGAGAGGCTGTACCAATGCTGGAAAAAGCAATAGATATTGTTTCAAAGGCAGATATTTTTTTAGTTGTAGGAACATCTCTGGAGGTCTATCCTGCCGCTTCTCTGGTAAACTATCTTAAACCAGGAGTTCCAGTTTATGTAGTGGACCCCGAAGCTCCATACTTAAAATTAAAATACAACCCTGTGAAGTATATAAGGGAAAAGGCTTCGGAGGCTATGCCTGAGCTTATGGAAGAATTAAAAAGATACAGCGATGATATATCCGGAAACAATTGATACATTGGATCTTCAATTTGGTGATAATCCGGCAGAATTTGTGATAACCACAATGGAGGAGATAGACTCTGAATTGAATGGAATTGCCGATGATCCTCACAAACATAACTACTATACCATTCTTTGGCCGACTAAGGGGGGAGGAGATCACATAATAGATTTTAAAGAGTATGTGCTAAAGGAGGATAACCTCTTTTTCGTCTCGCCCGGTCAGGTTCATCAGGTAATTACCGATCCCAATCCCGAAGGCTTTGTAATAATGTTCACCCCCTGTTTTCTTGAGAAGAACAGTATCAACGGAGGTTTTATTTCGGATCTTAAGCTTTTCGGGAAGAGTGACGAAACTCCACCTCTGAAGTTGGATAGAGAAGAGGTGAAAATTTTGAAACCATTGGTAATCTCTATGAAGGATTCCTTTTCCGAATATATATCGGGAAATCGAAAAGGGTTGATGCTTGAAAAGGCCGGTGCCTATCTAAAGTTGTTCCTGATTGAGTGTAGCTCTCTATGCCGTATTGAAGCCGGGGATAATACACAGGAGATTGAGGTTGAAAAGGGGATGATTAGAAGTTTCAAATTACTGCTGGAGGATAATTTTAAAAAATATCATATGGTTTCGGAGTATGCATCTATGTTAAATGTAACTCCAAATTATCTTAACGAGGTTGTGAGCAGAGCCGTTAAGGTCTCGGCAAAGGAGTTGATAACCGAAAGGATTATCCTTGAGGCAAAGAGGATGCTCCTTTTCTCCGATAAAAGCTCCAAGGAGATAGGTTACTCCCTTGGGTTTGATGATCCATCACACTTCAGTACATTCTTTAAGAAGGGTTCAGGAGTGACTATGCAGGAGTTTAAAATGAGCCTGGCTGGAAAACCGTAATTTTTAATATATCTGCCCCGATTTTTAAATTGAACAGAGGAATCTGCTGCCATATCTTTGCATAAATTTTAAAGCAGATTTTTATGGAAAATATAAATAAAGTAATACACAGAGCAGATACACGTGGCCACGCCGCTGAAGGGTGGCTGGAGAGTTTTCACACATTCAGTTTTGCAAACTACTATGATCCGCAGCGGGTAAGATTCGGTACCCTCAGAGTTCTCAACGATGATATTATTGAGGCTGGTATGGGATTCGGGATGCACCCACACGACAACATGGAGATTATAACAATTCCTTTAGAGGGGGATCTCGAACACCGCGATAGCATGGGTAATACATCTGTCATAAAATATGGGGATGTTCAGGTGATGAGCGCAGGTACCGGAGTATTTCACAGTGAATACAACAAAAATGGTGACAGACCGGTCAAGCTATTGCAGATATGGGTTTTCCCAAATAAAAGAGGAGTTACTCCAAGATATGGCCAGCTTTCACTTAATATTGAAGATAGAGTAAATAAATTTCAACAAATTCTCTCTCCGGATGTTAATGATGAGGGTTTATGGATTCATCAGGATGCCTGGTTCAGTATCGGCAGATTCGATAATGAAAAAGAGTTTGGATATAAACTGAAAAGAGAGAATAATGGTATCTACATATTTATCATCGACGGAGAGGTCGAGGTAAATGGTGAAAAGCTCGGCAAAAGAGACGGCATGGGTATTTCAGGAGTAGATGAACTAAACTTTAGAACATTGGCAAAGAGTGAAGTTCTGATTATGGAAGTTCCGATGACAATCTAAATCCAAGTCACCAATTACTAATCACCAGTAACCAATAACCAATTACCAATAACCAATTACCAATAACCAATTACAAATAATCAACAATATGAATATTTTGGAAAACCTTAAATGGCGTTACGCTACAAAAAAATTCGACAAAACCAGAAAGATATCAAGCAGCGATGTTGAGAAGTTGAAGGAGGCTGTTCAACTATCTGTATCATCTTACGGATTACAACTATATAAAGTACTTATTGTAGAAAATCCTGAAATCAGAGAGAAGCTGAGAGCTGCCTCCTATGATCAGGCTCAGTTGACCGATGCTTCGCAAATATTTGTTTTTTGCAACTATACTGAGTATAAAAATGAGAATGTGGATGAGTTCATCAAGTTGACCGCATCGACTCAAGGCATAGATGAAGAGGTTCTTAAAGGATACTCCGATTTTATGAAGGGTACCCTATCCTCTATACCATCCGAAGGATACAAAGTATGGACTGCCAAGCAGACATATATTGCACTCTCAACGCTTATTGCAGCAGCATCTGAACTAAAGATCGATACCTGCCCGATGGAGGGATTCGACTCTCAGGCATATAACAAGATTCTGGGACTCGATGAAAAGGGTCTGAATGCGGCGGTAATTGTTGCAGCCGGATTCCGCTCAGAAGCCGATGAGTATCAGTTTAAAAAGAAGGTGAGAAAACCGCTGGACAAACTGTTTGAAATCATCTAATTAAAGAATAAAATATGAGAAGGGCAGGCTGCGATATGCAGATCTGCTCTTTTTTTTTAGAAAAAACTGTAGGGTATCCGGCAGGATGTTAATCTTAGATACAAAGCGATAATAAAAATCAATACCGATATGAAAACAAAAAATATCTTCTGGTTTATAAGAAAAGTTGCGGTAGCAGCTCTGCTTCTTATGATTGTTGTACCGGCAGGTGCACAGGAATCTGGTTACTTTACAGTCAAAGGTGTTGTAAAGGACAAACGCTCAGGCAAGAGCCTTGAGTATGTAAATATTTCGGTTCCGGGAACCAGTATAGGAACCGTGACAAATTTAAACGGAGAATTTATCCTAAAGATCAAAGATTCATCAAAAGCTAAGTCAGTAACTATTTCTCACGTGGGATACTCAACCTACAGGTTCTCGGTAAAGGGAGAAGATGTCGAACTTCCGGTTATCTTCCTCTCTCCGAATCCAAATCTGCTTAATGAAATTACAATCTACTCAAACGATCCTCTTGCGATTGTAGAGAGGTCCATTAAACTTATCGAGGATAACTACTCTTCAAGAGACCGTCTGCTAACCGGATTTTACAGAGAAACAATAAAGAAGAGCCGCTCATATATTAATGTATCGGAAGCGGTCGTGGATATATTTAAATCGCCCTACACTCACGGGATATCAAGAGATAATGTGCAGATAGTCAAAGGTCGCAAGCTTATCAGCCCCGATCCTAAAGATACTCTAATGATTAAACTGCTCGGCGGACCGACACTCTCAATTTTTGTAGATATTGTTAAGAATCCGGACCTTATACTCGATATCAACTCTCTCTCTAACTACAGGTTCTCATTGGGAGAGGCTGTAATGATAGATGACAGAAGTCACTATGTGGTGTACTTCGAACCGAATGCTGTTTTGGACTATGCACTTTACTACGGCAAACTATTTATTGACAAGGAGACATTCAATATATCAAGAGCAGAGTTCCGCCTTAGTATGGATGATAAGAATAAGGCGACACAGGCAATATTAAGGAAGAAACCGTTCGGATTGAGATTCAAACCAGAGGAGATATCATTCCTGGTAAACTACAAGAGTGTTGAGGGCAGAACCCAGCTAAGTTACATCAGAAGCGAAGTTAAGTTCCAGTGCGACTGGACAAAGAAGCTCTTCAAAACAAATTATACAATTGTTGCCGAGACCGTAATTACCGGAGTTCGCGAAGAGAATGCCCTCAGAATCCCAATGAGGATGGCCTTTAAAGAGAGCCAGTCACTCTCCGACAAAGTTAGCAACTTCGCCGATCCCGACTTTTGGGAAGACTATAATATTATTGCCCCCGATGAATCTCTTGAGAACGCAGTCTCAAAACTCAAGAGAGCAAATTCTAAGAAATAAGATTTAAGTTTGGTAATACCCCCCTTCCGAATCCAAAAAAATGTAAATTTGTATATGCTAAACGATATACTTGTTATAAGAAAGATACGGGAGGGGAGTATTAGTGCATTTGAAGATCTATTCAGGCGCTATTACGAACCGCTCTTATGGTTTTCAGCAGGTATTACGGGAAGGGCAGATGTTGCAGAGGAGATTGTTCAGGACCTTTTTTACATATTATGGAGAGACAGAGATAAAATAAATATAATGATTTCAGTGAAAAGCTATCTCTACTCATCTGTCCGTAATATGTCGTTACAATACGGGAGAAGAGAGCGTTTAGGGGAGAGGTATTCAGGCAACAGAGGAGAAAAAGTTGAGAATAATACGCCTCTGAATGATCTGGAGTACAAAGAGCTTGAGAAGATGGCCTTTGCCGCAATGGGAAAAATGCCGGTAAGAAGGGCAGATATATTCAGAATGCATAGATTTGAGGGGCTGAAATACTCCGAAATTGCACAAAAACTGAATCTTTCGGTAAAGACAGTTGAGGCAGAGATGTCAAAGGCAATTGCTGAATTTCGTAGATTATTTGAAGAGAGAAAAGGATAAACATTAAAGAGATGGAGAGAAGAGAAAACAATAGTAATGACAGGGTAGAGAGAGCCTGGAGCAGACTTTACAACAGGATTGAGAGTGAAGGGCTTCTTCCGGAACCGGCAGCTCCCAGGGAGAGTCACCGTTTCGCCTATCTGGGACTGGCAGCAACCTTTACGATACTTATGGTTGCTTCAGTTGCACTCTTCAAGGCCTTTTACAGTTCAACTAATGAAGGTGAAATACATATTGTTAACAGCGATCAGAACTCAGCATATGTAAAGGTTCTGGAAGATGGTTCTGCTGTTTATCTCGGCAGCAATGCCACACTCTCTCTCCCTAATCATTTCGGAAAGATGAGAAGGGTTACCAAACTGAGAGGAGATGCCTTTTTTGAGATAGAGAGGAACCCTTCAAGACCATTTGTAATTGAGACAGATCTCGTAAAGGTGGAGGTTCTTGGTACCAGCTTTAGTATTACTCAGAGCTCTGTTTCGGTAAGAACCGGAAAAGTGAGAGTATGGCTGAAGAGAGATGGGAGTGAGATTACTCTCAAGGCGGGAGAGGGGGTCAATTTTGACAAGGACAAAATTGAGAAGCGTCCTGTATCCATTTCTGCCTCACAATTTGATCGCTATACAGGGAAAATTCATTTTAAAGATGAGAAGCTATCCGAGGTTGTGAAAATATTGAATAGGAATCTTTCAAAAGGGGGCTCAAAGGAGTCAATCTTGATTGATAAAACTTTGGATAATCGTCTTGTGACCGCCACATTCTCAAATGAGACAACGCTCTCTTGTGCCAGAATGATATGCATTGCCCTTGGACTCGAGTACAATGTATCACCATCGGGCAATATTCAAATATACAAAGCTCAATAATATAAAACACCCCTCTATGCGGTTGGCCGATATAATGAGAGCCGGGCATTTCAGAACAATCCTGCTTCTGTCGGGGTTGTTAATATTTTCATCTGCACGAGCTCAAAATGTGCCGAGTGTCAACCTCCCCAATCTTAAAGAGAGTACTTACTCGCTGCTCTCCAGAATATCTGCCCAGACAGGGCTTATGTTTGTCTATGACAGCGAACTGCTGGATAATTCAAGGGTTGTAAGATTCTGGGCAGGTATATACAGACTGGACTCTATTGTATCCAAACTTTCTGTAAAGGTCACTCTTTCTGTGAAAATAGAGGGGAGTCATGCATTAATATATAACGGGGCATCGCTTAAAAGTCCCCGGAAGGTTGAACTTCCCGAGAGTGACACTATCCATAGTGAAAGCACCTCAAGGGTTGATGCCGGATACTCTGTACTAAAAGGAAAAGTTGTTGACAGGATTTCGGGAGAGCCAATCGTTTTTGCCACTCTATCTGTCTCCGGAACAACAACGGCAATAGTCTCCAATCTAAACGGAGAGTTTCGTATTGCTGTCCCCGATAGTATTAAAGGGGCATTTATAAAGATATCTCACCTGGGCTATGAGAGTACTCAGGCACCGCTCTCTCTGCTGGCCGGTGAGCAGATAACATTCTATATGGATCAGAGGATTATTCCTCTGCAGGAGGTAGTTGTTAAAGTAGTTGATCCTGCAAAGGTTATGAGAGATTTTGTTTCCCACAGGGGTGAAAACTACGCGACCGATCCTGTTCAGATGACTCTCTTTTACAGAGAGGGGACAGAATACTCAAAATCTGCACACATTACAGAGTCAGTGCTTGAGATTTATAAAACCGGGGTAAGAAACACTCTCTCAAGCGAACAGGTTAGTCTGTTGAAAATGAGAAAGATAAAGACACAAGGCGATGACTCTCTGTTGGCAAAAGTTAAATCAAGTATACACACCTTTCAACAGCTGGATATAGTCAAGAATCTTCCCGATTTTCTTGACCCTTTATACTTCCATTTGTATGATTATCACCACTCCGATATAACTTATATTGACGGGCGAAGAGTATTTGTAATATCTTTTGCTCAAAAACCCGATGTTTTTGATGTATTATATACCGGCGAACTCTATTTCGATGCTCAGACATATGCTCTCATCAGAGCCAGATTTAGTCTTAATAAGAATTTTGTAAGGAAGGCTGCCGATATTCTGGTAATCAAGAGGGTCAGAGGATTAAGAATCTCTCCCGAAGATGTTTCATATGATGTTGAATATAAGAGTATCAACGGTAGATACTACTTGAGTCATATTAGAGGAGACCTCTCTTTTAATGTGAAAAAGAGATCAAGAATCTTCGGATCGGACTTAAGTGTTTGGTTTGAAATGGTAAATTGTAATACAGATTTTAATCCGAAACAGATCCCTCAGAATGAAAGGATTTCACCAAGAGATATCTTCTCCGAAACTCCATTCCGGTTTGATCCCGATTTTTGGGGAAATATGAACTACATTGTGCCCGAAGAGGAGATTGTAAATTTAATCAAGAGTAAAATTAAACTGTGATCCTTTACCGGGTTCTGACTCGGCCCAAATCTCTCCTCCGTGCCTTTCAATTATCTTTTTTACAGTTGACAACCCTACTCCTGTTCCGCCAAATTCATTACCATGAAGACGGACAAATGGCTGGAACAATTTTGTAGCCTTTTCCGGTTCGAATCCAACACCATTATCACGTATGAAAATATATCTGCTCCCGAATCTCTTATTGACCCCAAACGTAACCTTCGGGTGTTCGGATTTAGAGCTGTATTTGACAGCATTCCCAATAAGATTGTCAATAGCAATCTTTATCAGAGCCCTATCGGCGGATACAATAACACCACCCTCAATCTCAATATCGAATCTATAGCTCTTCTCCTCCTCTCTTAACTTTTCGGCACATTCGCGAACCAACTCGCTCAAATCAAAGGACTCTTTTTTAATTTCGGCAA
>JAFIHK010000164.1 GCA_017848635.1 Bacteroidales bacterium
AATTTATGAACAGTAGATTTTTCACAAACCAGGAAGATAATACCTTGATTAATAAAATCGAGGGGATTTTTAAATATAGAAACATTCATTTCTTTGATGCATTAGTTGGATATTTCAGAGCATCAGGATATTTCAAAATTCGTGAGTTTGTAGATAAAGCAGAAGAGATAAGAATCCTAGTGGGGATAAACATTGACAACCTAGTATATGAAGCACACCAACAAGGTTTATTGTTTGATTCAAATGCTGAAAGAGCTCAGACAGAGTTTTTCCTTGATATCAAAAAAAATATTCAAGATGCAGAATACGACAAAGACGTCGAAAATGGAATGCTTCAGTTAATATCTGACATAATTACTGGTAAAGTAAAAATTCGAGTACACCCTAAACAAAATATCCATGCAAAATTATATATATTCAGAGAGGTCGAGAAGCATGAGCATGGGTATGGATCTGTAATAACAGGCTCTAGCAATCTAACAGATGCCGGCCTTTTAAGAAATTTTGAATTCAATGTTGAACTCAGAGATAATTCTGATATTGACTTTGCAACTGAAACATTTAACATGCTTTGGGAAGAGTCAGTTCCCATTGCTAATGAATACATTGAGAAGCTTCAAAAGGAAACATATCTAAATGATTCATATACTCCTTATGAGGTTTATTTAAAATTCTTGGTTGAATACTTTGGCCGAAGTATAGATTTTGACCCCAATTCAATTACAGATTTGCCGAAAGGATTTAAACGACTTTCCTATCAGATAGATGCTGTTAATGATGGATTTGCCAAAATGATGAAACATAATGGCTTTATATTGGCAGATGTTGTGGGATTAGGTAAAACGATTGTAGCAACAATTATTGCCAAAAAGTATTTTTATACAAATGGATTCCCTACACATCGTTCAAGAACATTGATAATTGTACCTCCAGCCTTAAAAGAAAACTGGTCGGAAACAATTGAAAAATTTAGACTTGATAATGTAAAGATTGTTACAAACGGGAGTCTCCATAAAATTACTGATCCAGCCAAATATGATTTAATCATTGTAGACGAGGCACATAAATTTAGAACGGATACTGCAACCATGTATAATGAATTGCAGAAAATATGTAAAACTCCTACAAGAAGAATCTTACCAAATGGTATTGTTGTACCTAAAAAAATAATATTGGTTTCTGCAACACCATTAAATAATAGGCCTGAGGATATAGCTAATTTGCTTTATTTATTTCAGGATAGTAAAAACTCCACTTTAGAAATTGGGAATCTCCAAAATTTTTTTAGATATCAAATTGATGCCTACAGAAAGGTGAAAAATGAAAATGATTTAAAAGCTGTGCAGGCTGGAGTTAAGAAAGTATATGAGAAAATTAGAGTAAAGGTAATAGAGCCTTTGATAGTTAGACGTACAAGAACAGACTTGCTTTTGCACAAGCAATATTCTGAAGATTTAGAAAATCAAGGAATTAAATTTCCTGTTGTAAAAGAGCCAAAAAAAATATTTTATCAATTAGAACCGAGACTTGAAGCGCTTTACGACAAAACTATATTTGTTTTAAGCAACGAAACACATGGACTGACTTATAATCGATATAGGGCAATTGGATTTTTAAAGCAACCTAAGAAAAGCAAATACAAACAAGCAGATATGATCTCTGGACAATTGGCCAGAATTATGAAAACATTGCTTGTAAAAAGAATTGATAGTAGTTTTTTTGCTTTTAAAAAATCGCTTGAAAGATTCTTACTTGCTACACAGGCTATGGTTACAATGTTTGAAAATGGGAAGATTTATATAGCACCTAACCTTCCTGTTTCTGAAATGATTAATGAGGGGAAGGAGGAAGCATTGCTTAACCTAATAATTGAAAAATCGTTGGAAGATCCTACAATTGAAATCTGTGAACCTGATGATTTTGAATATAATTTCTTGCCAGGGTTAAAAAATGACTATGAATTATTAAAGGATTTAAATAACGATTGGAAAAAGGAAAAAGACGATCCTAAACTTGATGTTTTTGTTGATTACTTGAATAACAAGTTGCTTACAAAAAAAACAAACCCACAGTCAAAACTTGTAGTTTTTTCTGAGAGTAAGGAAACAACAGACTATCTGTTGAAAGAATTGATAAAACAAGTCAATTATCGGATACTCTCAGTTGATAGTAGTACTCGCAAAGATAAAATGCCTGTAGTTAGACAAAACTTTGATGCGAACATTGCAAAGGCTGACCAGCGAGACGATTATGACATTGTTATTTCTACAGAGGTACTAGCTGAGGGTATTAACTTACACAGGTCAAATGTAATTGTGAACTATGATACTCCTTGGAATTCAACAAGACTAATGCAGCGTATTGGAAGGGTTAATAGAATTGGTTCAACAGCTGATGAAGTACATGTTTACAACTTTTATCCAACAGCAAAAGTGAACAATGATATTGAGTTAGAGAAAAAGGCAATCATGAAACTACAAGCCTTTCATTCTGCACTAGGTGAAGATAGTCAAATCTATTCCCCAGATGAAGAAACAGAAAGTTTTGGGTTGTTTGATAAGAAACTTGAAGAGGAGCGAGATGAAAAGTTATCATATCTGATGATGATTAGAGATATAAAAGAGAGAAATCCTTTGCTTTTCAAGCAAGTTAAGAATATGCCATTGCGAGCAAGGGTTGGAAGGTCAAATATGATATTAAATAACGGTACAATCTGTTATATTAAAGATGCAAAAAGAGATTCCTTTATTTATGTAAAGCCCAATAAAGAAGTTGAGGAGCTCACTTTCCTTGAAACAGTAAAAAGATTTGAGGCTTTAGAACATGAAAAAGGTATTCCTTTACATCATTTACATCACGAACAAATTCAAAAAGCAATTCAAGCATTTTCAGACAAGATTGAAGTCGAAAAATCAAAGGATAAAAAAGTGGACACAACACAGGGTCCAAATGAGAAAAATGCTATCTCATATCTTGATGCAATGCTTCATTTGCCATTTATTAGTGATAAGGAGACTCAGCTTGTCATTATTGCAAAAGATGCAATTCGAAAAGGGAAATTTCAAAATCTACAGCGTGATATAAATAAATTTCATAAAGCAGTAAAAAAATCACCTTTAAAACCAGTAATAATCCTTGAAAAAATAATTGGTATTCTTAATAGTTATCCATTAAAGCAGGAGGAGGAGGAAATTTTTCAGGATGTTCAGGTAATAACTCCAAGGGTATTAAATCCTGAAATTATTATTAGTGAAAGTTATAGCAATTAATAAATATGAAAGAAAAAGAGCTGAAAGAAATACTTCGCCGGGATTTCAACTATAACGAAAATTGGAAACCATTGTTTGCAATGCTTTTCAATAAGGTTCAATATTTCAGTAACCCTTCAAATCCATTTTCAGAAGACAAGAAAGTAATTGATGGGAAGCAAACCGGTTTAATAAAACTAGATGATGGTAAACAGCTTGCAATATTTGAAGTTGAAGTTGATGACAGTATTCGGATAGATAAAAATAGACAGGGATTAAGAGAGATTGCCATAAAGCATATTGACCAGAATATCACTCATGGAGCTTTTGTGTTCTTTTACTCAAAAAATCAAAAAGATTATCGCTTCTCATTTATTGCCAGATGGTCGGAGCTTGATTTGGATACCGGAGAGTTGATTAAGGCTGAAACAAAACCCAAACGTTACACCTATCTACTAGGTGATAACGAAGCGTGTACAACAGCAGCAAAGCGATTATTAACGCTAGCAGCTAAACGTGACAATCAGGAAGTTGGTATAAAAGACATTATTGATACTTTCTCTGTTGAATCGCTTAACAAGGAATTCTTTAAAACCTACAAAGAGCATTATGAGAAGTTTTGGCACTACTTAGCTAGTGATAATAATGGTTTTAGAGAGTTACTTATAGATAACACCAAAGAAAATCAAGAGCACCAAGAAAAACCAATTCGTGATTTTGTAAAAAAACTTTTAGGGCGCATTGTTTTTCTTCATTTTCTACAAAAGAAAGGCTGGATGGGCTGCGATCCAAATTCGTCAAAATGGGAAAATGGAGAAAAACAGTTCATGCAGCAGTTGTTCAAAGATTTTTCTGATAAAGCTCATTTTCACAGTAAATGCTTGACAAAACTTTTTTTTAACACTCTGAACACTCGTCGAAACAATGATATTTTTGAAGTAGCCGGATTAGAAGGTAAGCTGGATGGTTCTCGAGTACCGTATTTAAATGGCGGTCTATTTGATACTGATAAACCAGAAGAGGTTTTAAAAATTGATTTTCCGGAAAAATACTTTTATGAACTATTTGACTTCTTTGAACAATATAACTTTACTATAGATGAAAACAGTCCAGATGACCACGAAGTAGGGATTGATCCTGAAATGTTAGGCCATATTTTTGAAAATCTACTTGAAGAAAATAGAGATAAAGGAGCTTTTTATACACCAAAAGAGGTGGTACAGTATATGTGTAAAGAGAGCCTTATTCAATATTTAAACAACCATTTTAACGAAAGATTAAATATAAGCTTTTTTTTGCGCACTCATGTAGTATCAGAAGAGTTGGCAGAGAAGGATAACGCAACATTCTTAAACGAGTTATTAGATAACATCAAAGTATGTGATCCAGCTATTGGATCTGGGGCATTTCCTATTGGAATGCTACAAGAAATATTTGAAGCTAAAAAATTCATTTATCCGTATTTAAGAACAAATAAGGAGTTTAATCCATCGCAAATAAAGAAAGATATTATACAAAAGTCTATTTATGGGGTTGATATTGAGAAAGGAGCTGTTGACAGTGCTCAACTTCGTTTTTGGTTGGCTCTAGTTGTAGACGAGGAAAATCCCCATCCTTTACCGAACCTAGATTATAAGATCATGCAAGGTAATACCTTGCTGGAGAGTTTTGAAGGCATTGATTTGAGTAAGGCTGCTCTTTTTGAAGAACCTAGGATTACAATACTTGAACCAAAATTATTTGAGGAGCCTAAATCTAACTATGCTTTTTCAAATGAGAGCAAAGCGGATATTAGGCAATTAGTTAGTGAGTATTTTAAAATTGAGGATAAAGAACATAAAATTACAGTACGAAAGGGAATTGATAGAATAGTCCTAGATCATATAGACAAATCTTTAGAGTTTTATGAAAACAGACTTATTATTGAGATTGCGGATTTTGAAAGGCGTCTTCAAAATAAAATTGTCAATTTAAATTCGGATCAAAAAAAGTTATATCTATCAAAGAGCAAAGAGGTTAAGGAAATTGAAAATAGAAAATTGCAATTAGCAAATCGTACTGAAGCCCGTAAAAAACTTCTATCTTTTGAACATACAGATGAAAGGCCATACTTCCTTTGGCATTTGTTTTTTATGGATGTCTTTGAGAAAGGTGGATTTGATGTAATTATCGGGAATCCGCCATACAGACAAATACAAAAAATGGGTAAAGACGCGGATATATTGCAGGCTGCTGGATATAAGACTTTTAAGCGAACAGGAGATCTTTACGCTTTGTTTTATGAAAAAGGGATTACTATACTGAAAGACAAAGGGACTTTAGCCTATATAACTTCCAATACATGGATGCGGACAGATTCTGGCGCAAGCCTTAGAGAATTTTTTATAACAAAATCAAATCCAATAATATTATTAAACTTTGAGGATGCTAAAATTTTTCCAACTGCTACAGTTGAGGTTAATATTTTACTAACCAAGAAAGAGGAATGGAAGCATTCACTTAAAGCAGTTCCTATTAAAGGAGATTACGATCCTAGGAACTCAATATATGAATATTTTAATTCTAAGAATATTGTTTTGCAGAATTTAGATAAAGAGAGTTGGATAATTGTAGATACAGATGACTTTGAAATTAAGAAAACAATACTACAAAAAGGCATATTGATAAAAAACTGGGGTATAGACATTTATAGAGGGTTCTTAACTGGGTACAATGATGCTTTTTTTATTGATGAGGGTAAAAAAGAGGAATTAATCCAAGAAGATCCATCAAGTGCCAAATTCATAAAGCCATTGCTTAGAGGTAGAGAGATTAAAAAATTTGGTTACGTTTTTAACAATAAGTATGTAATTTTTACAAGACGAGGATTTGATATCAACAAACATGTTGCTATTAGGAAACATTTGGAACAGTATCGATTAAATTTAGAACCTAAACCAGAATACTGGGATTCAAACAAAAGTGGAGAATGGCAAGGACGAAAACCAGGTACATATTTATGGTATGATTTTCAGGACAATATAGCGTATCATAGTGTGTTTGAGCGTGAAAAAATTATATGGTTGTCGATATCTGATAAACCAGCTTTTGCTTTAGATAATGATAGAATGTATGTAACAGCACCAGCATATATAATGACAAGCGATTGTAACAAATATCTACTTACAATACTTAACTCCAAAGTAATGGAGTGGTATTTGGATAAAGTCTCTTCCTCAACAGGCCAAGGAACTAATCAATGGAGTAAAATATTTGTTGAGCAGTTACCAATTCCACAACTTTCTGAAAACAGAAGAAGACCATTTGAAATTTTAGGAGAGTATTTAATAGTGCTTAATGACCCAAACACTCCTGATATAATGGCGCAAGCGTCAAACGAGCTGATTAGCCATCAATTTGAAGAAGTTCTTAACATGATGGTTTATGAACTTTATTTTGAGGAGCATATGAAAATAAATGATATCGAGATATTAAAGTTTGTAAACTTTCCGGATATTTCTAAAATGCTAACTTTTAAAGAAAAGCGAGATGCCATTCAGAAAATTTATTTTTGGCTTAAAGAAACAGATAACCCAATAAGAAATAGGATATTGGTATCAGCTACTCGTAGCCCAAACATTATTAAAAGGATTAATGAATCAACACATTAGTAATGAGATTACACGAGCTTAAAATAAATGACTTTAAATTTTTTCAAGAAGTCGAACCTAATAATCCGTTACTACACATTAATGGTAGAAATTTATTGATTTATGGAGAAAATGGAAGCGGGAAGTCAACAATTTATTGGGCACTATACACTTTGCTTGAATGTAGCTTGAAGGAAAGGGATAGTGACATCCGAAAATATTTTATTAAATCGGGAGATGATAGCCTTGTAAATATATTCTCAGCAAATAGAAATGATTCTTATGTTGAAGCTGTTTTGAGAGATAGTTCTTCTACAAAAATTTATCGAGTATCAAAAAAATCGAGAGACCTTTCTATTCGTGGCAATGCTGATGTACAAGAAAGTAATATGGCCTCTGATTTTATCAACTACAGAGTACTATTTCAACTCCATAATTTAAAGCACTCAAAAAGTAACAATCTCTGGTTATGGTTTGTAGAAGAGGTATTACCATACATAAAAATTAACAATGATCCATGTTTAGGGCTACTTAAGAAGCTAAAAAATGGACCGGAAAAAGTAAAAAATATTCAAGGGGAATTTGTATTTCCTACTGCATCATTAAGAACGAGTAGAGTTGAGCAAGAAGCCAAAAATTATAAGAAGTATAAGGATTACAAGAAGAATCTTAAAAAGTGGAATGACTGGCTTGTGGGTTTTCTTAATGATATTTCGCTTAGAGCTAATGTGTTAGTCTTAAATGAATTCAAGTTTAAGTTTAAAATTAAACTTGAATTTAAACAAAAGCCTTTTTTTGTCAGCGAAAATGAGTTTAAGTTCTATGACCCGGAGATTATAATTTCAATACCAGAGTTTCAAGGGATAAATAATCCACATATAAAAAAACCGCACACATTTTTGAATGAAGCAAAATGGTCTGCAATAGGCCTCTCTATCCGTTTTTCAGTCTTGGATTTTAAACTTTATTCTGCTGAATTAAAAACATTGGTTATTGATGATATGTTATTAAGCCTAGATATGTCAAACAGAGATGTTGTATTGGATTTGTTGTTAAATAGGTATTCTGCAGATTATCAGTTGATCTTTATGACGCATGACCGTTTTCTGTTTGAACTTACAAAATCAAAAATTTCTTCTCTAGGCCAAAATAACTGGATGTGCCTTGATATGTTTGAAAATGAAAATGGAGGTAAACCAAAGCCATTAATTATTGAAAGAAAAAACCTAATACAAAAAGCTTGGTCTTTTTTTTATGCGAGGGAGTTAGACTCATCTGCGCATATTCTAAGGAAGGCTTCTGAAAAACTTTGTAAGACTTACTTGACAAGACAAGAAAGATTAAATACAAATTACAGTCAAAAAAATTTACATGAAATGATTGAGGCCTTTAAAGTAAAAGGAGTTTCTAATGGATTAGATATTATTAAACTTAATAAATTAATGGACTATAAAGATAGAATACTCAATCCAAGTTCTCACTATGACATAGAGACTCCAATATTTAAAGTCGAATTGGAAAAAGCAATCATTGTAGTAGAGGAATTGTCAACCGAACTAGGATATAACATATAATTGATGTTATTTTTTGAGAATTTCACATTCAGTACACTTTTAGTACACCTTGAGAATGAAAAAGCCCCTCAAAATCAGTAGGTTAAGAGGGGTTTCCAGTACCCGGAGCCGGGGTCGAACCGGCACAGCCTTGCGGCCACTGGTGTTTGAGACCAGCGCGTCTACCGATTCCGCCATCCGGGCAATATTTTGTCTGTTTGTTCGGTAAACAGGCTGCAAATGTAAGAAAAAAAATGAAAGGGAAAAGTGCCTGAGCTAAAAAAGAGCTTCGGGGATACTCAATGAGCGCTTTTCATCGAATGGGAGCATCGCATTGATAAGTACTATCTTTGTGTATCTGCCCGGCTTAAGGATTGAATCTGCACTTATTGAAGCCGGTGTAAGAGCTCCGGAGTCCAGGAGAGCAGCTCGGCATGTGCCCTCCAGAAGAGGCGCGGCGGGTGTGACCCAGAGCGATTTGTTTGAGTCGAAAATGGCAACGTTTGAGAAACTGCTGTCGGTTATCAGCCCGTTTTTTACAATCAGAATGTCGTCACACCCGCCGCGCCGTTTAAAGAGCGAATCAATCCCGGTACGATCGAGATACTTTCTATCATAACAGAGAGAATCCCCATTGACAAGCCTAAGAGAGGAGATCTTCCTCGGAGTGTATGGTTCAACAGAGTGGCTCTCCACACCTGCCTGAGAGTAGATTATTCTGAGCTTGTGAACACCGTTAAGAGGTAAATCTAATCCTGATATATATTCAGAGAGATTAATCCCGTTAACAACATCTATCTGCCCGGAGTATTGGGAAATGCCGAATGCAGATATTGCCGCACACACCCTCCTTTGATGGTACTCCAGAGCTAACGCCCTTCCATTCTCGACCCTTATACTCTCAAATAACAGGCACATAAATCTTCGATATTAATTCGGCATACTCCTCCTCAACACTGCTCATAGCAGTGATTCCACCGCCACTGTGGTATATATAACGACCCTCGCCGCAAATCTCCATAAACCGGATAATTACACAGCTGTTCAGGCTATTTCCGTCAAATATTCCGGCAACCCCGGTGTAGAACCCCCTTTCACATATCTCAGCCCCCCTGATGATCTCCAATGTTCTCTCCTTGGGAGCACCGCTTATACTTCCGGCAGGGAGCACTCTCAATAACATATCCCCGATACTCTCTCTCCACTCCGGGTCAACACTCCCCGAAATTCTGGAACTCGTCTGAAGAATCTCACCATAGTGAGTCCTTACCGGTTCAATATATCTGAAAGATTCAACCCTTATCCCGCGAGCAATCATAGCCAGGTCATTACGAATAAGATCGACAATTGTGTAGTGCTCAAACAACTCTTTTCTGTTTCCCAACAGAACCTCCGCAGCATTAGCTGATCGGGCGTCAATTGTACCCTTCATTGGAAATGAGTATACCACACCATTCTCTATTTTAATAAATGGTTCCGGAGAGTAAAATAGAAACTCGCCGCTATAGAGCATTTTATATGGAGCAGATGCTCTGCAATATATGAGTTCAGGACTCTCATTGCACACAATAACAGCGGGATAGGTTAGGTTAAGCAGATATGTATCGCCATACTTCAATCTCTCCATAACATAATCGAAACCCTTTTTGTACACCTCAAAGCTCACCGGAGACTTTATGAACCCTGCCCGATCTCTATTCCCGGCAATTGGTGTGAGAGAGCTGAGATTCTCACCTGATGTAATTCCACAACAATCCCTACCATAATGCACTCCCCCGAAATCAACGCTGATACCCATTCTCTCAAGCTCGTTCAAGCCTGCCACAACAAACCTGCTCCCCTCAAAGTCGGCAATAAAGAGGCAAGGCTTTCTACTTCGGCCACACTCATTCATTTGCTCACGAAACTCATTCCTGTTCAGGCACTTCATTTTTATCCGGTATTTTACTGTTTACAAAATTTCGAAGGATAGAGATACCATCCCTGGTTATATATGATTCAGGATGAAACTGCACTCCGAATACTGAATACTCAATGTGCTCCACCGCCATAACAACACCCTCTCCATCCCTTGCGGTGACCCGCAGCTGCTCCGGAACCCTATCGGCAGCCCATGAGTGGTAGCGCCCAACCACCATCTGCCCGACCCCGTCAAAAAGCACCGAAGAGGTGTCACAATTTATCATAGACTCCAAACCGTGTGCAACCTGAGGCAGATTCATGAGAGAGCCCCCATAGTAAAGACAGATCGCCTGATGTCCGAGGCAGATACCAAGGATCGATCTGCTGCGGCTATATAGCTCCAGAATCTGCTCCATTACCGGGAACTCTCCCGGAAGGCCAGGCCCGGGCGATAAAATGATGTGGCTATACTCCTCTGCATCGTATGCACTCATTGATCTACTGTTTTTTACACATAGCTCCTCCCGGCAGATCCCTCTCAGAAGATCCACTATATTATACGTAAATGAGTCATTGTTATCTACAAGCAGTATCATCACAACAAAAATAGTATAAAAGAGCATTTAAAATTTTTTTCTTTCAATAAAAGAGATACCTTTGTTGCGCTCTAAGCTAGGGAATCCCGTGAGAATCGGGAACAGTACCCGCTGCTGTAAGGCTTTGCCCCGTAAGGGGTTATCTTCTAAAGTCACTGTCGAAAGATGGGAAGGCTCGCGATGTAAAAGCCAAGTCAGAAAACCTGCTCAGGCAAAATTTACATACAATCGAACTTTCGGGAGATAAGGGCGCGATGAAACAATATTTAGCAACAGCTTTTGTTATATTCTATTTTATAGTTCCGGTGCAGATTTCTGCGCAGGATACTTTGGTGCGCAAGCTCGATTCTCTGGAGATAATATCTGCCCGGACACCCGGAATTGCACAAAACAGGAAATATTCTGCCGGAACTCATATCACCTCACTAAAACCCTCCTCTTCGCTGCAGCAGCAGGCTGCCTCCCTTGCCGAGTTCATCAAGTCGGAGAGCGCACTCTATCTCAAGGAGAGCGGAAAGGGGGCCGGCTCCTACCTCTCGGTGAGAGGAACCTCATCTTCACATACCAAAATTACCTGGAACGACATAGATATCTCTTTTCCAACAATGGGGGTCGCCGATTTTACCCTCATTCCGGTTTACTTCATCGACGGACTTGATATACATACCGGAGCCGGATCGGCGGCCGGCGGCGAGGGGAGCATCGGAGGGGCATTGAGGCTTTCAAGCTCGCCAAAATGGGAGGAGGGCGTGCACGGAAACGTACTCCTCGCCGCCGGCAGCTACAACACGCTCTTCACAGGAGCTACGGTACGCTATTCACACAACGGCTTCGAGACCAGGAGCTCTCTCTACGGCGAGAGTGCAACCAACAATTATACATTCAGGAACAACACAATTGCGGGATATCCTTGGGAGCGCCTAAACAACGCCTCAACCGGAGGATACGGAGCTTTGCAGGAGTTCGGAAAAAGATTCTCCGGAAACACACTTCTGAATCTCTCATTGATGGCTCTCCGACATGACCGGGAGATCCAGCCTACGGTTTCAAACAACACCAATCCAGATACATACGCATCTATAAATGATCAGGTAGTTAGGATAATTGCGCGCCTATATTTCAGGACGGGAAGAGTCTCACATCTGCTCAACGGTAACTGGTCACACGACAGGCAGGAGTACAAATCGGATATAATTGCCGCAGGGAGAGTATCGGGCAGATACGAAGCTGAATACTCGGTAAACATCTTTTCGGTTAAAGGAGGAGTATCTGCCGAATTCACCAACCCTGAGGTCTACTCTTATGATCCCGGAACAAAAGAGAGCAGAGCTTCGGTCTATGCGCTGTTAAGGTACTCTCCGGCCGAACGGTTAACCCTTTCGGGTGGCGTGAGAGCGATGTGGGTTACCGACATTGATGTTCCTGTTATGCCTTCGATAGATATTAAATACAATGCTATAAACGGTGTTAAAAACAATCTGTCGCTCAGAGCTTCGCTCTCTCGCAGCGTAAAGGTCCCCACACTTAATGACAGGTACTGGGGAGGGAATAACCTTTACCTTAAGCCTGAGACTTCACTCACGTCTGAGGTTGGTGCTGACTACACCCTCTTTCTTGAGTCGATTAAAGCCGATCTCTGGGTGACATTTTACCGAAGCAGCGTTAATGATTGGATACGGTGGTTGCCGGCGGGGTCGGTATGGCGTCCTCAAAACATCCCCGAGGTTTTATCCAGGGGAGTCGAATCGGGGTTGAAGATCCGGAAAAAGATTGCCGGATGGGAGAATAACCTTTCGTTAAGCTATAACTACACAAACATTAAGATGATGGAGTCGCTGATAGATAACGACCCCGCCATTGGCAACCAACTCGCTTATCAACCCAAACACAACATTACGGTAAATCTTTCGGTATCCAAAAGAGGATTAACAC
>JAFIHK010000165.1 GCA_017848635.1 Bacteroidales bacterium
AATTTTGGCTAGCCCTTATAGTTTATTATAATCTTTTCTTACTTAAGAATCGAGTATGTAAATTCCAGATGAGGTTTTCTCTGCGCAAGATTGCCGTTCAAAATGGCCTTATAATAGGCTGTATTTTCAACATAATAAGATGTGGAAGATGTACTGCTGGATGCCATAACCGGAAATACCCATGTCTTGAGATAAGATGCATCTGTGTGACGATTGGTAATCACCTTTTGCAGATAGGTTGTGATGTTTATCCTGTAATCAAAATTGACACGGTCAACCTCTCCGTCACTTCCGTCCAGGTATATGTCCGACACAGGCTGGTAATACCTAAGGTTAGTTGTTGTATCTCTGACCCTTGTTGCCAAAAATATTTTGGAAGGGAATTGATTCATTGTTTTGTAGTCGCTAGGGAATTCATAAGGAAGAACAAGTTCTGCCTTTGAGAAAATAACACGCTTTATATCGATTCCATTCTCCTGAGCCCAGGTATCAAATGCTGTTTTGATATTGGTGAAATCGATATATGGTTTAATACCGGCCATTCCCTCTATATATACCTTCTGGGCAGGCGAGCTTGTCTCCATAGATTTGGTAGAGTGTTTGTACCAGCTTGCATAAGGTACGGATTCACTGGTATAGTATGTGACAAGACTATCGGTGTCAATATTATCTGCGGCACTTTTGTGACGATAGTTGAGTACCATGTAAATGTTGCCGGCCGAGACCAGATTCAGCCTTCCTCCGATAAGCGAGCCCGGCATAGGATCTGTCCTGAGATAAAAACCTTTGAATCTCTTCAAAAAGTGATTTGCACTGTCCCTCTCAAGCTTGGTTGCCTTTAAAAGCTCTTCGGCGTAAGTTTTATCGATATCGAATACAATACTGTCTCCTTTAATATAGACTGTCTCCTCGTTGATCGGAACCGGGTCATAATCGCCGACAGTATAGGAGTTGTTGTATGGTTTTAAAGTGTCAATCTCTTTTGTGAGCTTGTACAGATAGATATTCTGAGGGATTGATGCCTCCCATGAATTGAATATACTGTGACTGTTTATAGTGATGTACATCCTCAGATACTTGACTGTAGGAGCATCGCCAAAATCATTTTCATATATTGATGGAATTACGCTGAATGCCGAGGCGGCATCCACCTCTCCAAAGAGTTGATCTCTGTAGGATCCGAAAACATAGTATCCGGAGTACATTGTCTGAAGAGAATCGGACATCTTCATCTCTACAGGAACATCAAGTTGTCCCGAATAGAGGGCTAAATCGTAATCTGTGGGAATATACCCCGACCCGAGTGTTTTATCAACTTCAATACAAGAAACTGTGCTTAAAGCAACTATTGCCGAAACTCCCCAGGTGATAAGGCTCTTCTTTCTATTTGTCATCTTTACCAAGAATTTGATCATAAAATTGTCTGTACTCTTTAACGTAAGCCAAATCGTCGGATATCGTGATATCAGAAAGTACCGGAAGATTCATCTTATTGATTAGACCAAGAACCTCTTCGCTGGTGCTGTTGCTGCTCAGAATTACTCCATCGGCATACTGTACTGCAAGTTTAGCAAGATTTATGCCATTGGGAATTTCCATCACCTCTATGTCTCTGTTTTTGATTCCCTGACCTGTGATTTTAGATTTGATATTGGCATCAAAGGTTATATCGGAGCAATCGTTGTAAAGAGAGAGAACAATTTTGCTGTCAGTAAAAATAGGGTCGTCGTGATATACTTTTTTTAGATATAGCGGAACAAAATGTGAAATCCATCCCTGACAATGAATGATATCCGGTTTCCATCTCAGTTTTTTCACTGTCTCAAGAACCCCTTTTGCAAAGAATATTGCGCGTTCATCGTTGTCCTCGAAGTACTGACCATCGTCGTCGGTATAGATCTCTTTACGATAAAAATAGTCTTCGTTATCGATGAAGTAAACCTGCATTCTTGCAGATGAGATTGATGAAACTTTGATTATAAGAGGTCTGTCGATATCATCAATTATGATGTTCATTCCGGATAGACGGATAACCTCGTGCAGTTGATTTCGCCGCTCTTTTATACACCCGAAACGTGGCATAAAAGACCTGATCTCGAACCCGCTCTCCTGAATTCCTTGAGGTAAATATCTGCCTACCAGCGATATTTCCGATTCCGGCATGTACGGGAAAATTTCGGAACTTACATATAAAACTCTTTTGGGTTCGCTCATTTTATGTTAACTTGCAAATTAAGGCAAAATCTGCACAAAGATAATAAAATTAATTTAATTAAGATTGTTTTGTATATCTTTGAGGGTTAAGTTGAATATGGATAAGAAAGGCAAAAAAATAATTATCAGGAGATTAATACAATCCTATCTCTCCTCTGTAATAAGTATCAGTCTGGTACTTACCCTTGTTGGATTTCTGGGAATTTTGGCTGTAAATGCAAAAATTGTTACCGATTATCTCAAAGAGAATATAAAATTATCGGTGATGATGAACGACGATGTTTCATCCAGGGAGGCAAAATCACTTCAGTCCGAAATCGAAAAGATGAGATTTGTCAAAAAAGCCGAGTTTATATCGAAAGAGCAGGGAGCTGCGGAGATGAAGGAGCTTTTAGGAGAGGATTTTCTTGAGGTTTTCGAGAGCAATCCTATACCATATTCAATTGATGTTTTCCTCCGTGCAGATTGGTTTGCTGCCGACAGCATAGGAGTGGTTAAGAGGGAGTTGTCCGGCAGGCCGGGAGTAAAAGAGCTTGTTTATCAGGAGTCTCTGGTAGATGCAATCAGCGGAAATATGAAAAAGGCAGGTTTGATTTTTGTATCCGTAATCTCACTGCTCACCTTCGTCTCACTGGTGTTGATAAATAACACCGTCAGACTAAATATATTCGCAAGAAAGGAGACAATAAGAACTATGAAGATGGTGGGGGCAAAGCGTTCATACATAAGGGCTCCGTTTATTCTCAGAGGATTTTACCAAGGGTTGGCAGCCGGTATTGTGTCCGATCTGATTCTGGCATCGGTTCTATTCTATGCCAAAAATGAATACTCACAACTATTTTCAATCGTACAAAGCGAATATATCATATTCGTACTTGTGGCGATATTATTGCTGGGTATTTCCATATGTGTAATCAGCACCTATTCGGTTATAAATAAATTAATCTCGGCTCCGGCTGAGGATTTATACTTTTAAATTAATTTTTACAATGAGTAAAAAAGAGAGCATTAAAGAGCAGAATTTTGCAATCCCCTTCAGAAATATCTACTTTATTATTGGAGGGTTTATTATTATGATTCTTGGTTTTGTACTTATGACCGGGGGAGGAACCGATGATCCGAATGTTTTCGACGGAGAAAAGATGTTCAGTTTTACAAGAATCGTTCTGGCACCGGTAGTAATTCTCATTGGCTTTGCCGCAGAGATTTTTGCTATAATGTACAAGCCTAAGCAGAAATGAGCCACTTTGAAGCCTTGATTTTAGGAATCCTGCAGGGATTGACCGAATTTTTGCCTGTGAGCAGCAGCGGCCATCTGGCAATAGGGCAGGAGTTGTTCGGGGTAAACTCTCCGGGAGTGCTTTTCGAAGTTGTCCTTCACACTGCTACCGTACTAAGCACCATAATTGTTTTCAGAAAAGAGATTCTGGGCTTGCTCTCCGGTCTCTTTAAATTCGAGCTAAACTACGAAACCAGATATATTTTCAACATAGCCATCTCGATGATTCCGGTTCTCATTATCGGTATCTTCTTCAAGGATTATGTCGAGCAGATATTCGGTTCTGGGCTTACGATAGTCGGCATATCTCTACTTGTGACATCTGCACTGCTATTCCTGACAACTGTAATAAAACCTGGTAACGGAGATATAACTCCGGGGAGGGCACTCATAGTCGGAATTGCGCAGGCAATTGCCGTACTTCCCGGTCTCTCAAGATCAGGTGCTACAATATCTGCAGGCTTGTTGTCCGGAGTTAAAAGAGAGGAGATAGCAAAATTCTCTTTTCTGATGGTACTTGTTCCGATACTTGGTGAGGCTTTCCTGAGCATAGTTTCAGGCGAGGTTTCGGAAGCATCTGCCGGAATAGGATTTTCGGTGCTGCTTACCGGATTTGTTGCTGCTTTTGTCTCCGGTTTGTTTGCGTGCAAGATTATGATAAATATTGTGAAGAGAGTGAAACTGACGGCTTTTGCAATATATTGCGCGGTTGCCGGAATTTTGGCTCTTGCTCTGCTATAGTTTATGAACGATACTGGAAAATATATATTCATTTCCGATGTTCACCTTGGGCTCAGAGTGGGAAACCCTGGGCAGAGGGAGGAGAATCTGGTATCCGTTTTAAAAAATCTACCTGATGATACCAAAGCTCTCTTTCTGCTGGGAGATATTTTCGATTTCTGGTTTGAGTACAGATATGTTGTTCCCAAAGGCTTTGTAAGAACACTTGGAGCTCTGGCCGAGCTAGCGGATAATGGTGTGCAGATATATTTCTTCAAAGGGAATCACGATATATGGACATTCGGATACCTTGAGAGCGAGATAGGATTGAGAGTTGTCAAGCAGCCATTTATTTTCGAAGCAGGCGGAAAGAGATTCTGCCTTGGACACGGCGATGGAATGGCCGACGGTGACAAAGGCTATAAAATATTGAGATCCATCTTTCATAACCGGATTTTACAAAGGCTCTTCTCCAACATACACCCGAGATGGGCATTCTCACTCGCTCACTCATGGTCGTCCCATAACCGGCTGGCTAAGGGTCAGAGATATAAATTCAAAGGGGTCGACGAGCCTCTCTACCATTACTCTGCGCAGTTTGAGACAAAAGAGAGGATAGACTATTTCATATTCGGACACTACCATGCTCCCGGCGAAGCGGTCACACCTTGCGGGGCAGGGTTCTATATTTTGGGAGAGTGGATTCACGGATGTGAATATCTTGAATATGATTCTTTTACCAATGTGATCACCTGGAAAAAGGGGAGATTTACCTCGGGTACATAGAGTAGTATAGTGATTCGAAAGAGCCATCAAGATACATCTGAACAAGCTCTTCAAGTACCTTGTCCTTTCCGAACGGATCATACTGAGATTTAAGATCCGACCCGAAAATTCTTGCAATTCCCTGCCAAAAAAAGGCAGTAAATCCACCCTTGTAGTTTTTTATCAAATAGTATGAGCTTTGGCCAACCTCTCTGTCTATAAGTTTCAACAGAAGCTTGCCTTGTGTAATGGTCATCTTTCTAAGGGGTTTCTCAAACTGAGCAAACAGATTATCTTCGAAATTGCGGATATATTTATCCTTTTGTCTTCCGGTAAGTCCTCTGGCCCGGATGACACTGTCGGCCTCCTCTATCTTTGCTTTGGCAAGCAGAGCATATGGATATACCTTTTTAAAATTGTATACCATTCTGGAAAAATCCCTCCAGCTTCGGTTTTTTCTAAAGTTGTCCGGACGGTTAAATACATACAGATCACGTATGTTGATCTGATAGACCGTATCTTTCCCCTCTATTTTATATCCGAGCTGGAATCCCGCCTGTTGGGCATCTGCACTGGTGCTGTATAATATGAGGAGGGAGATTATTGCAATAGTAATAAGGTATGTCCTTGATCCTTTCATCACAAATTCTTCGTTTTACAAATATACTTTTAAAGTATTTAAAACAATAATTAATTCAAAAAGATTAAATTTGAGCCCCTAACCTAGACATGTACGATGAAAACTACTAAAACGCTTCTACTGGTATTAATACTTTGTGTTGCCAATCAGGTTGCCGCAAAGGAGCCTTCGGAAAAGGATTATGAAAAGATAGCCGTAAGGGTCCATAAAAGTATCTTTTCAATTGATACGCATAACGATGCAGCACTGCGTATTCTTAATCCAAAAGGCAGATATCCTGCCGGTTCAACAGGCCAGGTCACATTCGATCTGATGCAAAAGGGTGGGCTCGATGCATCGGTATTTGCCATATTTGTCTCTCAGGGTGCCCGCGACGATTCATCATCGGCAAAAGCCGTAACATATGTAAAGGAGCAACTGGCGGCAATGAAGGCATACACTCAGTCAAGGGGCGATGCTGCACTTGCACAGATATCTGCAGAACTAAAGAGAAACAAAAAGAGGGGGGTTACAAGTGTTGTTCTGGGAATAGAAAACGGTTATGCTATAGGAAAGGATATTGATAATCTGGGCTACTACCGGAGGGAGGGGGTGAGAATGATAACCCTTTGCCATTCAAAGCATAATGATATTTGTGACTCATCCACAGATACTCTTGCGGGGGCTGGTGGTTTAACAGAGTTCGGAAAAGCTGTTGTCGAAAGGATGAATTCGTTAGGTATAATAGTAGATGTCTCGCACGCATCCAAAAACTCAGTAATGCAGGTGCTTCAGATTTCGAAATATCCTATAGTGGCGAGTCATTCAGGAGTATATGCGGTAAATGCCTCACCAAGGAACCTTTCGGACGAGGAGATCCGCGGTATTGCCGCCAAAGGGGGGCTTGTACAGATTGTTTCGCTAAAGAGCTATCTCTCGTCAAAACCAAAAGAGCAGGTCTCAGTAAAGGAGATGGCAGATCATATAGATTATGTAAAAAATCTTGTCGGAATAGAGCATGTCGGGGTCGGAACCGATTTTGACGGAGGGGGTGGAGTAGTGGGTATGGAGGATGCCTCAAAAATGAGATCGCTCACAGTTGAACTTCTGAAAAGGGGATACTCAAAAAGGGAGTTAAAGTTGTTTTGGGGAGGCAATTTTATGCGAATTCTTGATATGTATAAAAAGTCTAAATAATTGATTAAAAGTTTGGCACATTAATTTTTTTTGGTATATTTGCAACCCGCGAAATCTCTATTGAAATGGCGCATTTGGTTGAAAATGAGAAAAATGACCTATAATTTTTTTTGACCAAATTATGTAAAAAAACACATTTACTGTTACTGTTAAACTGTAAAAACAATGTTACAACCGAAAAAAACAAAATTTAGAAGGCAGCAGAAGGGACGAATGAAAGGTCTTGCACAGAGAGGCAACCAGCTTTCTTTCGGATCGTTCGGGATTAAGACAACAGAAGCTTGCTGGCTTACAGGCCAACAAATAGAGGCTGCCCGTCAGGCCGTAGTTCGTTACATGAAACGTGAAGGTCAGATATGGATCCGCGTTTTCCCTGATAAACCATTTACCAAAAAGCCGGCTGAGGTACGTATGGGTAAAGGAAAGGGTGCTCCGGAAGGATTTGTTTGCCCTATTACTCCGGGCAGGATGCTTATTGAAGCAGAAGGTGTTCCATTGGAAGTTGCAAGAGAGGCTCTGCGCCTTGGTGCTCAAAAACTACCGGTGGTTACTAAATTTGTGGTTCGCAGAGATTACACTGAATAAATTAAATAGAGGAGAGTTTTATGAAAACCAAAGAAATACGCGAAATGTCCGTAAAGGATCTTAAAGAGCGCATCGAAACCGAAAAGGCGAGTCTCTTACGCACTAAGATGAATCACGCTATATCTCCCTTAGATGATTTATCTCAGATTAAAAAAACAAAAACAAATATTGCCCGTATGCTCACTTTGCTGAGTCAGATGGAAAACAATCAGGACAAATAGTCATGGAAAGAAATCTTCGTAAAGAAAGAATAGGGACTGTGGTCAGCAACAAAATGGAAAAATCTGTTGTAGTTGCGGTAAAAAGAAAGGTAAAACATCCCATTTACGGTAAATTCGTAAATAAGACCACAAAATTCGTAGCTCATGACGAAAAGAATGAGTGCAGCGAAGGAGATATTGTTCGCATAATGGAGACTCGTCCGTTAAGCAAGACAAAGCGTTGGAGATTAGTAGAAATCGTAGAAAAAGTTAAATAGCCATGGTACAGCAAGAAACACGATTATTGGTGGCAGATAACAGCGGTGCAAAGGAGGTTCTTTGTATCAGAGTTTTGGGGGGTACCCGCCGCCGTTATGCCGGAGTCGGCGACAAGATAGTTGTTGCCGTTAAGAGTGCAATCCCTGGTGGGGATGCTAAAAAAGGATCGGTATCGAAGGCGGTTATCGTTCGTACAAAAAAAGAGATACGCCGTCCCGATGGTTCATATATCCGTTTTGACGACAATGCCTGCGTATTGCTGAATAATCAGGGTGAGGTACGCGGAACTCGTATTTTCGGTCCTGTGGCAAGAGAGCTGCGTGACAACTATATGAAAATTGTATCATTAGCGCCTGAGGTATTATAATAATTAGCAAGTAAGGTTATGAATAAGAAATTACATATTAAAAAGGGCGATACAGTATTTGTAAATGCAGGAAACGACCGCGGAAAAACCGGTAAAGTTCTCGAGATTCTTACAGATAAAGACCGTGCCATTGTTGAAGGTATCAACATGGTAAGCAAACATACAAAGCCTAATGCTAAACATCCTCAGGGTGGTATAATCAAGCAAGAGGCCGGTATTCACATATCAAACCTGCAGGTGGTTGACCCTTCTAAGGGTGGTGCTACCAAAGTGGGCCGTCGTATGAATGACAAAGGTAAATTAGTTCGTTACGCGAAAAAATCCGGGGAGGAGATTAAATAATGGCAAATAAGAAAGAAGCAGCTGCACCTAAAGCAGCCAAGACAGTAAAAGAGGCACCGGCCGAAAACGCTGTAAGGGTTAAAAAACCAGCCGGATATACTCCTAATCTCCAAAAGAAATATAAAGAGGAGATCATTGGAAAACTTACACAAGAGTTTGGTTATACTTCGGTAATGCAAGTTCCAAAGCTAGCCAAGATTACAATCAATCAAGGTGTTGGAGCAGCTACCGGCGATAAGAAGCTTGTAGAGGTTGCTCAGCAGGAGCTTACAACCATAACTGGTCAAAAGGCTATGCTCACATACTCTCGTAAGGATATTTCCAACTTCAAACTCCGTAAGGGAATGCCTATCGGTGTTAAAGTAACACTTCGTTCTGCAAAGATGTATGAGTTTCTCGAAAGACTCATTGCAATCTCACTTCCTCGTATCAGAGACTTCAAAGGAATCAGCGAGAAGTTTGACGGAAAAGGTAACTACACTCTTGGTATTAAAGAGCAGATTATCTTCCCTGAGATCGATATCGACAAGATTACAAAGATTCTCGGAATGGAGATAACATTTGTTACAACAGCCAACAAGGATGAAGAGGCTTTTGCTCTTCTCCGTGAATTCGGACTGCCTTTCAAAAATATTAAGAAATAATTTCAAAAGAGAATACAGATAATGGCAAAAGAATCGATGAAGGCACGCGAAGTAAAACGCGCAAAACTATGTGCCAAATATGCAGAAAAACGTAAAGCCCTTAAGGAGGCAGGTGATTATGCTGGTTTAGACAAGTTACCTAAAAACTCCAGCCCTGTAAGACTTCACAATCGCTGTTCGCTTACAGGCAGACCAAAGGGTTATATGCGTATTTTCGGTATAAGCCGTATCCAGTTCCGCGAAATGGCAAGTAAGGGACTTATCCCTGGAGTTCGTAAAGCCAGTTGGTAGGAGGATTGAGGGCCACGTTGCCCTCCTTTTAAAATATATTTATTAATTGGATATCGGGCACCTTTTTGGTGTCGGGTTTAAAAAACAAAAAAAATGACTGATCCAATCGCAGATTATTTAACCAGAGTGCGTAATGCATATCTGGCAGGGCACAAAGTTGTAGAGGTGCCTGCATCAAAAATGAAACTGGAAATTACCCGTATTCTCCATGAGAAGGGGTATGTTCTCAGTTATAAACTTATTGAAGGAAAGCCTTCAAACACAATTAAAATTGCATTGAAGTATCATCCTGATACAAAGAAAGCCGCGATTAAGAAAATTATCCGCGTGAGTACCCCGGGTTTGAGAAAATATGTGGGAGTTGATGAGATGCCAAGAGTTCTTAACGGACTCGGAGTAGCAGTTCTCTCTACTTCAAAAGGTATGATTACCGATAAAGAGGCTAAAGATCTCAATGTTGGCGGAGAGGTTATCTGCTATGTTTATTAATTGTTAAATTTATTAAAATTAAAATAGATGTCAAGAATTGGAAAATTACCTGTAAACCTGCCAAAAGGGGTCACTGTTACAGTTGGCTCCGATAATGTGGTTGTGGTTAAAGGCCCGCTCGGCACACTTTCTCAGAAGGTAGATCCAGATATTAAAGTGACCGTAGAGGGAGATGTATTAACAGTCACCAGACCGACTGACCAACCTCGCCACCGCTCACTGCACGGTTTATACCGCGCTCTGTTGAACAATATGGTTGCCGGAGTATCACAAGGTTTTACTATTAAACAGGAACTTGTGGGTGTGGGTTACCGCGTAGAGGCCAAAGGTCAGATACTTGAGTTCAGCCTTGGTTTCTCTCACGATATTCATATGATGCTTCCCGATGAGGTTAAAGCTACTGCGGAGGTTGTAAAGAAGGGTGCTAACCCTGTACTTACCCTCACAAGCTATGACAAACAGCTTCTGGGAATGGTTGCGGCTAAGATTCGCTCATTGCGTAAGCCAGAACCTTACAAAGGTAAGGGTATTAAGTTTGTTGGTGAACAACTTCGTCGCAAAGCAGGTAAGTCTGCCAGCGCTAAATAATAAGGAGAAGAAGATATATGGCTTTAAATAAAATTGAAAGAAGAAAGAGAATACAGCACCGTATTCGTAAAATCGTGAACGGGACTGCCGAAAGGCCTAGAATGTGTGTATTCAGAAGCAACAAGCAGATATATGTTCAGCTGATTAATGACCTCGATGGTCTTACTCTTGCTTCGGCGGCCTCAAACGACAAGGAGATTGTTGATGCTTGCAAAGGCAAACCTGCAATTGAGGTTGCAAAGATGGTAGGTACACTCGCAGCAAAGAGAGCTGTTGAAAAAGGGATCACCGAAGTGTCATTTGACAGAGGAGGTTACCTGTACCACGGAAGAGTTAAAAGTTTAGCAGATGCCGCCAGAGAGGGTGGTCTTAAATTCTAAGTAAAAGACTATGGCAAATTCAAATATTAAGAAAGTAAAAACTACTGATCTTGAACTTAAAGACAGATTAGTTGCAGTTCAGAGAGTTACCAAAGTAACCAAGGGCGGTCGTCACTTCAGTTTTGCAGCCATTGTGGTTGTAGGCGATGAGAAGGGTGTCGTAGGTTACGGTCTTGGTAAAGCAAACGAGGTTACAACAGCAATCTCAAAAGGAATTGAGGATGCTAAGAAGAATCTCGTTAAGATTCCTTTGAACAAGAAAACCATTCCTCACGAACAAGAGGCAAAGTTTGGTGGTGCCAGAGTTTTTATGAAACCAGCTGCCGCGGGTACCGGAGTTAAAGCGGGTGGTGCGATGCGTGCGGTTTTCGAATCGGTAGGTATCCACGACGTTCTTGCGAAATCTAAAGGTTCTTCGAACCCTCACAACCTTGTTAAGGCGACTGTTGCTGCTCTTATGGAGATGCGCGATGCCTATACTGTTGCCGGCCTGAGGGGTGTTCCTATGAATAAAGTATTTAAAGGTTAAGGAGGGATAGAAAATGGCAAAGGTAAAAGTAACTCAGATTAAAAGTAAAAACGGTGCAACCGTAAGACAGATCGCTACCCTGCAATCTCTTGGAATCCGCAGGCTACATCAGAGTGTGGAGCTCGAACTTAACGAGATCAACAAAGGTATGATCAGTAAGGTAATGCACCTTGTAAAAGTTGAAGAATTAAGCTAAAAAGAAATTAACAATGAAACTACATAATCTTACACCCTCTAGTGGTTCTCTTGGAAGAGAAAAAAGAATTGGACGCGGCGAAGGTTCAGGCCACGGTGGTACATCCACACGCGGTCACAAAGGAGCTCAATCGCGTTCCGGTTATTCAAGAAAGATAGGTTTTGAAGGTGGTCAGATGCCTCTTCAGAGAAGGTTGCCTAAATTTGGCTTCAATAACTTCAACAGAGTTGAGTATAAAGCTATCAACTTATCTGCCCTTCAGGCACTTAGCGAAAAGACCGGAACTAAGGTCTTTACCGTAGAGAGCCTTGTAGAAGCCGGACTTGTGGGAAAAAATGACAAGGTTAAAATCCTTGGAAATGGGCCGTTAACCATTCAATTGGAGGTAACTGCGCACGCCTTCTCTAAGTCGGCAGTTGCACAGATTGAGGCTCAACAGGGTAAAGCCACAAAAATCCAATAAAGATGAAAAGACTAATCGAAACTATTAAAAACATCTTCAAAATTGAAGAGTTGCGTAAAAGGATCGTCTATACGCTCCTTTTGGTTTTAGTGTATCGCCTCGGTAGTTATGTTGTACTTCCGGGAATTGACCCTACACAACTCGAAAATTTGCAAAAACAGGTTTCCGGTGGACTTCTTGGTCTGTTGGATATGTTTTCGGGCGGTGCCTTCGGTAATGCATCTATCTTTGCATTAGGGGTAATGCCTTATATTTCAGCTTCGATTGTTATTCAGCTTTTGGGGATTATGATTCCTTACTTCCAGAAGATGCAGAGGGAGGGAGAGAGTGGAAGAAGGAAGATGAATCAGTGGACAAGATATCTGACAATTGTAATTCTTGCACTTCAGGCTCCTGCTTATCTTGCAAATCTGCACGTACAGCTTCCTGCATCTGCATTCCTTCTTCACGGATTGTCGTTCACTCTCTTCTCTACAATAGTTCTCATTGGCGGTACAATGTTTATTATGTGGCTTGGTGAAAGAATCACCGACCGCGGATTGGGTAATGGTATCTCACTCATTATTATGGTGGGTATTGTCGCAAGACTTCCATTTGCACTCCTTACCGAGGTAGGAGCCAGAATTAATCAGACAGCAGGTGGTGGAATCATCATGTTGATTGTTGAAATTCTGGTACTTTTCTTTATCTTCGTTGCCACAATTGCTCTTGTTCAGGGTACTCGCAAGGTTCCTGTACAGTATGCGAAGAGAATTATTGGAAACAAACAGTATGGCGGTGTTCGTCAGTATATACCTTTAAAGATTAACGCGGCAGGTGTAATGCCAATCATCTTTGCTCAGGCAATTATGATGTTCCCTGTTATTCTTTCGGGATTTGAAACAACAAGAGGTTTGGCAGCAACTCTGGGAAATCAGCACGGATTCTGGTACAACATTATCTTTGGCTTCCTGGTTATTGCCTTTACCTACTTTTATACAGCTGTTACGGTTAACCCTACAATGATGGCTGAAGACATGAAAAAGAACGGCGGTTTTATTCCGGGTATCAAGCCTGGCAAAAAGACTGCTGAGTATCTCGATACTATAATGTCGAGAATTACTCTTCCCGGATCATTCTTCTTAGCTATTGTGGCAATTTTGCCGGCTTTCGCAAAAATGCTTGGAATCAGCAACCAGTTTGCGTCGTTCTTCGGCGGAACCTCTTTGTTGATCCTTGTTGGTGTTATTCTGGATACTTTGCAGCAAATCGAGAGTCATTTGCTGATGAGACACTATGACGGTCTCATGAAAACCGGACGAATGAAAGGTCGTTCGGGAATGTAATAGACTCTGTAAGTTCTTTCAAAAGATGATAAGTGTTAAAACCGATGAAGATATTAGATTACTAAGAGAGAATGCTCTACTGGTATCTAAAACTCTTGCGGAAGTTGGTAAGAGTATCAGGCCGGGTGTTACGACTCTCGAACTTGATAAAATTGCCGAGACTTTCATAAGGGATCACGGGGCTGAGCCCGGGTTCAAAGGTTATGGCGGGTTCCCATTCACTTTGTGTCTCTCTGTAAATGAAATTGTGGTGCACGGGTTTGCATCTGAATATCGTCTAAGAGAGGGTGATATACTTTCGGTAGACTGCGGCACTCGATACAAAGGTTTCTATGGCGATTCAGCCTATACTTTCCCGGTAGGGGAGGTCAGCGAAGAGACCAAATTGTTGTTGAGGGTTACCAAAGAGTCTCTATACAAAGGAATTGAGAAAGCCGTTTCCGGAAATAGAATAGGAGATATCTCCTATGCTGTTCAGGAGCACGTTGAAAAATCAGGTTTTTCTGTTGTCAGGGAGATGGTGGGGCACGGAATAGGAAGAAGACTGCACGAGGGACCTGAAGTTCCGAATTACGGCAGAAGAGGTTCTGGCAAAAAACTCGAAGATGGCTATGTTTTATGCATTGAACCGATGGTTAACGCAGGGACAAAACACGTTTTCATGCTTGAAGACGGATGGAGTCTCAGTACTGCCGATAAGAGGAACTCGGCGCATTTCGAACTGATGGTAGCCGTCAGGAGAGAGAGGCCCGAAATATTATCGACTTTTGAATTTATAGAACAAAACAGTATTTAAATTATAAGGAGAATATGCCTAAACAAACTGCAATTGAAAAAGAGGGTACAATAATAGAGGCCCTGTCGAATGCAATGTTCCGGGTTGAGTTGGATAACGGACACGTTATAATAGCTCACATTTCGGGTAAAATGAGAATGCACTATATAAAAATTTTACCGGGAGACAAAGTCCGGGTTGAGATGTCTCCTTACGATTTAACAAAGGGAAGAATTTCTTTCAGATACAAATAAAAAATTAAATAAAATGAAAGTTAAAGCATCCATCAAAAAGCGTAGCGAAGACTGCAAGATTGTTAAGCGCAAAGGTCGTTTGTATGTTATATGCAAAAAGAACCCGAAATTCAAAATGCGTCAAGGATAGTTATTAATTTGTAAACAATAAAGAGACAAATAAATTATGGCACGTATAGCCGGTGTTGATTTACCAAAAAACAAGCGAGGAGAGATAGGTTTGACCTATATCTATGGAATCGGTCACAGTACTGCTCAAAAGATACTCACCAAACTTGGTATCGATTTCGATATCAAAGTTAAGGACTGGAATGATGACCAGATTGCAGCAATCAGAGCAACTATTGCGGAAGAGTACAAAATCGAGGGAGAACTTCGTTCTTCGATTCAGTTAAATATCAAACGTCTTATGGATATCGGTTGCTACCGTGGTATCCGTCACCGTTTGGGACTTCCTGTACGCGGACAGTCAACTAAGAACAATGCGCGTACTCGTAAGGGTAAGAAGAAAACAGTAGCCAATAAGAAAAAAGCAACTAAATAGGACCTAATCATGGCAAAAAAGACAGGAACAGGAAAGAAAAAAGTTGTAAAAGTTGATGCGTATGGCCAGGCTCATATTTCATCGACATTTAACAATGTTATCGTTACATTGACTAACAGTACCGGACAGGTTATAAGTTGGTCATCTGCCGGTAAAATGGGATTCAGGGGTTCAAAGAAAAATACTCCTTATGCTGCTCAGACTGCAGCTGCAGACTGTGCCAAGGTTGCCTTTGATCTTGGTCTTAGAAAAGTTAAAGCTTATGTTAAAGGTCCAGGAGCCGGAAGGGAATCTGCAATACGCACTATTCACGGTGCCGGAATTGAAGTGACAGAGATTGTCGACGTTACTCCACTTCCTCACAACGGATGTCGTCCAAAAGGTCGTCGTAGAGTATAAACCCTTTTTAATCATTTTAAAAGTAAATTTATATGGCAAGATATACAGGGCCTACAACTAAGATCGCCCGCAAATTTGGAGAACCGATTTTTGGTCCGGATAAAGTGTTGGAAAAGAAAAATTTTCCTCCGGGACAACACGGACTGGCAAGGAAAAGAAAGAAAGTTTCCGAGTACGGCACACAATTAAGAGAAAAACAAAAGGTAAAATATACTTATGGTTTGTTGGAGAGACAATTCCGCAATCTGTATGAGAAGGCCTCAAAGATGAAGGGTCGTAAGGGTGAGAATCTTCTCCTCCTTCTCGAGTCGCGTCTTGATAACCTGGTATACAGAATGGGTATTGCTCCTACACGTGCTGCAGCAAGGCAACTTGTGAATCACCACCACATTGTACTCAACGGTAATGTATGCTCAATTCCTTCTACCATTGTTAAAACTGGTGATGTGGTTGGCGTTCGCGAAAGATCGAAGAGTCTTGAAGTTATTCAGGACAGTGTTTCGGCCGGTCGCGCTAGATATTCATGGATTGAATGGGACGGAAGCTCTATGTCAGGTAAATATCTCAATCTGCCTGAAAGAACTGAAATACCGGAAACAATCAATGAACAATTAATAGTTGAGTTATACTCTAAATAATAAAATATAATGGGAATACTAGCATTTCAAAAACCGGATAAGGTAATAATGCTTGAATCTACCGATAAATTCGGTCGCTTTGAGTTTCGTCCTCTGGAGCCGGGGTACGGCATAACAGTTGGTAACGCTTTGCGTCGAATTCTTCTTTCATCTCTTGAAGGTCATGCGATTACAGCAATAAAAATTCAGGGAGTAGATCACGAGTTTGCTACTATCCCGGGAGTTATTGAAACAGTCGTTGATATTATCCTTAATCTCAAACAGGTAAGGTTTAAGAGAATGATTGAAGGAGAAGATACTGAGATTGTGAATGTATCCGTAAGCGGCAAACATGAGTTTGTTGCTGAGGATATCTCAAAACAGTTATCATCTTTCAAAGTACTCAATCCTGAATGGCACATTTGTTCAATGGAGCCTTCGGTTACTCTCAATATGGAAATAAGGATAGGTAAAGGAAGGGGCTATGTTCCTGCCGAAGAGAACAGAGTGGAGGATGCTCCTTTTGGTCTTATTCCTATCGATTCAATATACACTCCTATCAAAAATGTTAAGTATTCGGTTGAGAACTGGCGCGTTGAGCAAAAGACCGACTTCGAAAAACTTAATCTTGAGATTACAACAGATGGATCTATTCATCCGAAGGAGGCTCTTAAAGAGGCGGCTAAAATTCTTATCCACCACTTTATGCTTTTCTCCGATGAGAAGATAATGCTGGAATCTCCTGTTGAGGTTGTGAATAATGAACTTGATGAGGAGTCAATCAGAATGAGACATCTGCTTCTTACTAAGCTTTCAGATATGGAGCTTTCGGTAAGGGCGCTTAACTGTCTTAAGGCTGCCGAAATTGATACATTTGCCGATCTGGTTTCTCTCCAAAGGTCTGAGCTCATGAAGTTCAGGAACTTCGGAAGAAAATCACTTACAGAGATCGATATGCTGCTCGACAGAATGAAGCTCAGCTATGGCTTGGATGTTACAAAGTATAATATTGAAAAGAAAGTAATTAAACATGAGGCATAATAAATCTATAAACCACTTAGGCCGTAAAAGCGGACATCGCAAAGCTATGCTTTCAAATATGGCCTCTTCGCTCATTCTCCATAAAAGAATTGAGACTACTCTCGCAAAAGCAAAAGCATTGAGAGTATTTGTTGAGCCGCTTATTACAAAATCAAAAGACGATACAACTCACTCGCGCCGTACAGTTTTTGCTTACCTCAAGCAAAAAGAGGCTGTGTCGGAACTCTTCAGAGTTATTGCTCCGAAAGTTGCCGATCGTCCGGGCGGATATACAAGAATCCTTAAACTGGGATTCCGTCAGGGTGATGCTGCTGATATGGCTATGATCGAACTAGTTGACTTTAACGAGGCAATTCTAGGTGCTGCTAAGGCAGATGCTAAAAAGAGCACAACCAGAAGAAGCCGTCGCGCCGGAGCAAAAGCTGAGACCAAAGAGGTTGCAGAGGTTGCTGAACCGGAAGCTGCTACCGAGGTTAAAGCTGCAGAGCCAAAAGCTAAGAAGACTCCTGCTAAACCTAAGGCAGCTAAAGCTAAAGAGTAATATAAACCGTATAATTATTCGGGAAAAAAGAGAGGGAATCTTATTCTCTCTCTTTTTTCGTATATTTGCCAAACTACTACAAAAATTACAGAAAATATGAATGTTAAGCTGCGTCTGACACTGATGAATTTTCTTCAGTTCTTTATCTGGGGATCGTGGTTGATCTCTCTTAGTGCATATATGATGAACAAGTTGCATTTTACAGGTGGTGAAGTTGGGGCAATCTATGCTACAGCCGGTCTCGCCTCTCTGTTTATGCCAGGTTTGCTCGGAGTTGTTGCCGACAGATGGATTAATGCTGAGAGACTGCTTGGTATATGCCATTTAATTGGTGGGGTACTGCTGTTTCTCGCATCGACAATGACCGATCCCGATGCAATGTACTGGATAATGTTACTTAACGCAATGGTATTTATGCCGACAATTGCACTTAATAATACGGTGTCATACACAATACTCAAGCAGAACGGATTGGATGTTATAAAAGATTTTCCTCCTATAAGGGTTTGGGGAACTGTTGGGTTCATTATTGCTATGTGGGTAATTGACCTTACAGGTTGGTCGGTAAGTTCTATGCAGCTATATCTTGCTTCATTTTCGGCATTCGTGCTAGGACTGTATGCCTTTACAATGCCTGCCTGCCCTCCTTCGAAATTAGAGAAGAAGAAGAGTCTGGTATCGTCACTCGGTCTCGATGCAATCGTTCTGTTCAAAAAGCCAAAAATTGCAGTATTCTTCTTGTTTGCAATGCTTTTAGGAGCGGCCTTACAAATTACCAACACATTCGGACAGCCGTTTCTGGAAGATTTCGCAAAGAATCCGGAGTTTCAGAATCTCTTTGCAGTGACACATCCGGGTATCTTAATGTCGGTTTCTCAGATTTCCGAGACACTATTTATTCTTGCCATACCATTCTTTTTAAGGAGATTTGGTATTAAGACGGTGGTGTTGATGAGTATTTTTGCCTGGGTATTGAGGTTTGCCCTGTTCGGACTTGGCGACCCAGGTAGCGGACTATATCTGCTTATCTTATCGATGATCATTTATGGAGTAGCATTCGACTTCTTCAATATTTCGGGCTCTCTCTTTGTGGAGAATGAGGCACAACCTGAGATAAGAGCCAGTGCACAGGGCCTGTTTATGATTATGACTAACGGTATAGGAGCGTTCATTGGCGGAAGAGCCAGCGGATTGGTAGTTGATATGTTTACATCTGCCGACGGCACAAAAGACTGGCCGAACATATGGTTCATCTTTGCCGCATATGCACTTGTGATAGGAATTCTATTTGCAGTTTTCTTCAGATACAAACATAAACCGGAACTTGCGGCGTAGGTATTGGGGGGCTAGAAGAGATGAAGTTTGAGAGTATTGCAAAAGATAGCGGATCATCTGCACGTTGCGGCAGGATACATACCGATCACGGTGTTATAGATACGCCAATCTTTATGCCTGTAGGGACGGTGGGTACGGTAAAAGCTGTTTACCACAGAGATCTTGAGGAGGATATTAAAGCACAGATTATTCTCGGTAATACATACCACCTCTATTTGAGGCCTGGTATGGAGATTATACGCGCTGCAGGGGGGCTCCATAAATTTGTATCATGGGATAAGCCCATACTAACTGATAGTGGTGGATACCAGGTCTTTTCGCTTGCGGAGAACAGAAAGTTAAAAGAGGAGGGGTGCGAGTTCCGATCTCACATTGATGGGTCAAAACACTTTTTCTCTCCGGAGAATGTTGTGGATATACAGAGAATCATCGGGGCAGATATTATTATGGCTCTTGATGAATGCCCTCCGGGAGATTCCGATCACGATTATGCTCTAAAATCGCTGCTTCTCACGCAGAGGTGGCTTGAGCGAGGGGTGAAACACTTTGACGAGACTGAACCTCTATATGGTCACTCTCAATCTTTTTTCCCGATCGTTCAGGGATGTGTTTACGGGGACTTACGTAAAAGAGCAGCCGAGCACGCTCTCTCTCTGGATAGAGAGGGATATGCAATTGGTGGCCTCTCTGTAGGAGAACCGACTGAGATAATGTACGAAATGCTTGAGATACTGGATCCGATTCTTCCAAAAGATAAACCCAGGTATCTTATGGGAGTGGGAACTCCTGCTAACATCCTGGAAGGTATAGCCCGTGGCGTGGATATGTTTGACTGTGTAATGCCTACCAGAAATGCAAGGAATGGAATGATCTTTACATCGGAAGGGATGATAAATATAAGAAATAAAAAATGGGCAGATGATTTCTCTCCGATAGATCCGAACGGCACATCTTTTGTCGACAAAATGTACACCAGAGCCTATTTACGACATTTATTCATCTCTCAGGAGATCCTTGGAGCTCAGATTGCAAGTGAGCACAATCTTGCATTCTATCTCTGGCTTGTGAGGGAGGCCGCTCTGCACATAAAAGCCGGCGATTTTACATCGTGGAAAAGAGAGATGGTTATTAAGCTGGAGCGCAAACTGTAGATTCAAATGAAGAGACTTACAATACTTGACCGTTATATAATACGCAAATTTATAGGGACATATATGTTTGCGCTGCTCCTGATTATCGGGATAGTAATAATATTTGATATAAGCGAGAAGATTGATGATTTTGTGGATAAGAGTGTCCCTCTCTCTCTGATAGTAATTAACTACTATGCCAATTTTATCCCCTATTTCATCAATATGTTCAGCCCTCTGATCGTTTTTATTACGGTTATCTTCTTTACCTCAAAACTTGCATCTAACAGCGAAATAACGGCAATGCTTGCCGGCGGAGTGAGCTTTGTAAGGCTTTTACGCCCATACTTTTTATCTGCAACATTTATTGCTACATTCAGTCTGATTCTTAACCTATTTATAATTCCGCCTGCGAACAAGGTGAGATTAAAGTTTGAGAATGATTTTATAAAGGAGAAATTTGAGAGCACATCGGCTAATATTCACTATCAACTCTCTCCCGGTGTCTTTATGTTTATGGAGTCATACAGCTCTGTAAACAATGCAGGAATGAGATTCACTCTTGAGGAGTTCAAAGGGCACGAGTTAAAGTACAAGATATTTGCCGAAATGGCTCAATGGGATACAGCTTCAAATAAATGGAGATTGATAAACTACTATGAGCGTATACTTAATGACGACAAGGAGATTATTAACAGAGGACCATCCAAAGACACAACTCTCAATATTACAGGAGATGAACTTGTCAGAAGTAAAAGCAGCGTAGAGTCTTACAACTATTCTGAACTTAACCGTACTATCCGTCTGCAAAAATTCAGAGGAGACAGGCAGGTTAAGTATGCACAGATAGAGAAGCAGACTCGCTTTGCAATTCCGTTCTCGGCATTTATACTGACTGTTATGGGTGTGTCGCTCTCCTCCAAGAGAAGGAGAGGGGGAATAGGTATGAATATCGGGATAGGGATTGCTTTAAGCTTCTCCTACATTCTTTTCCTTAGATTCAGTCAGATGTTTGTACACGCAGATGTTCTTCCTCCGTGGATAGCACTATGGATCCCAAACATTCTCTATGCTGCAATAGCCTATACTCTGTACAGACTAGCTCCAAAATAGTCAGGAGAGTTTTTTACCCAGAACGGCTAACATATCATCGGTCATCTTCTCAATATCCCATTTAGGAGACCAGCCCCACTCCTGGCGGGCACATGTGTCGTCCATTGAGTTTGGCCACGATGCGGCTATAGCCTCTTTTACAGGATCAATCCTGTAGTCGTATGTGAATTCCGGAACTCTCTTCTTTATTGTTTCGAAGAGTACCTTAGGAGAGAAGCTCATTGAGGTAATATTGAAACTATTCCTGTGCTTCAGTTTTGATGGATCGGCCTCCATAAGTTGTGTGCAGGCCTCAAGGGCATCAGGCATATATAACATATCGAGGAAAGAATCCTCAGGAAGTTC
>JAFIHK010000166.1 GCA_017848635.1 Bacteroidales bacterium
AATATATTATATAACTATCTTATTTACAGAATATTTATATAAATATATTTTGAGGTATAAATTAGTATTATTTTGAAGTTTTTTGTATTATTCTGCTCAAAATCCAATTATTTCACAACAATGCCTTCGGGCATGTTATAGAGTTGTTTTAAATCTTTCATAAATTTTAAGGATTTTGAGTTGTACATAGAAAGAAAATCGGAGGCTGAATTATCTCCTCTGTAAGGACCATATGCGTGAGTCTCACTCTCGTTCCTCCACATCACCACCATTGAGCACAAAACCCCCTGAAGCGGCGCCGATATCTGCCTGGTCCAGTAATCTGCCTGACGTCCCGAAGGTATACCTGTCTCGGTTACTCCGACCGGCTTTTTCTTTCTCATCGAGAGCGCAGAGAGGTAGGCCAGATTGCTTTTAAATGCATTGGTGTTCGTTCCGTGATAACAATCCATACCTATAATATCCACAAATTCATCACCCGGCCAACGGAAAAGCAGCCTCTCGTTTGTTGCAGCCCCATAATCGGAATCCATCTGTGGTGAAATAACATAAAGCACATTGTGCACACCCTTATTATCGCGCAGATACTTTACTATTAACTGCCAAAAAGCAACAAATTCGGAATCGCTGCAGGCACTGCTCCCCCACCAGCTCCAGCTCTGAGTATGCTCGTGAAGAGGGCGGAAGAGGACCGGGATAAGATTTCCGTTATCATCCTTGAGAGAGAGAAGAAATGCAGCAACATTGTCGAGCCACATTTTATATTTTAGATTGTACTCTCCGCCCTCTATCAATATCTTATCAATTATCTTGCTGTTATCCCACGAATTGCCGCCAGTAAGAGGATTTGACTGGTGCCAACATAGCATTGTCACCCCTCCGGCCTTGTAACTGTTTTTAATATATTGACGAAGTTTGTCAAAAGCTATTCCGGTACCATTAAGCGAGGAACCCTTCTCTATTCCGGCAAGATCTACGCTAAGAACAGCGGGATAATCACCGCATAGCGACTTAACATCGCTCTCCCCCTCTATATCTCTCCACCCAACTCCATATGCCGGGTAGTCGTGATGACCGAACATTGCAGACTCCTTCTGTGAAATCCAGAGGTTTGCAAGAAGTGCCTTTGAAGAGGCAGATGCATTTTTATCAACAATCTGTAATTCTGTAACAACCGGTTCGGGATCAGGTGCGGACCCTCCATCTTTGGAACAGGATGAAAAAAGGAGAGCGGCAAATAGGGCAATATAAAATATTCTCTTCATAATCAATCTATTTCTGTAATTAGAACCATCGAATCACTCTTAATATTAACCTTGATCTTTCCGGAAATATTGATTCCTGTTTTATCGGGCATTGGTGGTCTATTTTCATACTTCTTATAATCATCCCTCTCATAACTGTACATCTTAGCACTATTCAGGGCGTAAGGAAGAGCTACTGAGACTTTTTTATCCTCTCCCGATAAATTTAGCAGTGCAACAGTCAGACTTCCGTTAAAGTATGCCGAAACAACATGAATTCCCTCAGTATCGGAAGTGCTCTCCAATATATCCGAGCCTGCAGGAAAATATCTGCACATAAGCGACCACGAATAGTACCACGGACGAATATTCTCCTCCTCGGGCATGTTGTATAGCTTCTCTCCGAATATGTTCCACATTCCCCAAATCTTAATATTGTATTTATCACCTTTATCACCGAATGAGTGCGAATCATCCAGCATCCAGGGACAGACTCCTGCGCCTCCATTATTCATCACCTCAAATGCCAGCAGAGCCATATCTAGTCCATATTCGTGAGTATAGACCGACATGCTGCAATCGGCTCCATCTTTTGACCGAATAAGAGGTGTTTTATCCAGGAGCTCTTTGTGTATTTTATCCCTTAACGAATCTTCTCTTCTCCAGGTTTTAAAACCGGCTTCGCCAAGCACGAGTCTTTTACCCGAAGGGACCTCCTTCATGACATCCCTGAGCATCTGAGCAAACTTACCGCTTCTCACCTGATGAAAACCCGGGTATGCGTGAATCTCATACAGTCCGGTCAGGGAGTCAATTCTTTCTGCAGCAAGCGCAACTCTATCGGCTGTTGTCAGGTTAAATCGTGGATTTTTGTAATCCAGAACGGCGTCGGGGGCAGCAAATTTTACTTTATCGGTTAGGCCGGGATATTTACTCATCTCATCCCGGATCATATATACCAGTTTAAGATACTCATCGAAATCACCGTCGTAATAAGACCAATCCCCATCGGGCTCATTTACAGGTATGTAATACTTTATACATGAAAAGCCGCACCTGTTGACCAGATAATCGAGATACCTCACGGACATTTTAACCCAATCGGTGCTTAGCTTTAGTGAAGGTTTTGGAGGATTGAACTCTCCGAACATTACCTTAATATTATTAGCCTGACAGTAGGCAAGAACTCTCTTAAGGGATTCCGCTCCCTTCTCCTCTATGTACTCCCCCGTTTTGTAGTCATAATACCTGTAGGGACTGTTTATCATACAACGAACAATCGACATCTTCATAAAGTCGACTCTTTTAAAAATTTTGCCCCACATCTCTTCGGTGAGGGGAGCTCCCCAGGCCTCGGCCTCACAATATGGATCCCACTCCGCCCCATTCCCAAGGTAATCTTGATTTATAACTTTTTGACCTACTTTTACTTCAACCAGTCTGCCAGAGCATGAGAGCAGAAAAAAAGAGGCTAGGATGAATGATAGTGATGATAGTAATGATTTCATCGCGAATTGATTATATAGCTTTAATGTAAAAGTATACCATTCATCGTGAATATTTTTACAAATTTCCGTTAATTATTGACAGATTTTTGAACAATATTTTTAATATTTTATTTTAATAATTATATATCAATGTATTATCCATTATCATGTATAACACAATTTTGAATGAATAATTAAATATTTTACTACTTTTGCCAATAATATTTTAATTATGTCATCAATCCACGCCGAAATAACCAATCTCAACCCCGAGGATATGTTTCTGCTGGCCAATCACAAACCGGCCAAATTTGACTATCCGATACACTTTCATTCCGATTATGAAATTAATCTGGTAATGAATGTATCTGGAAAGAGAATCATTGGAGACTCTGTTGAGAATTTCAAAGAGTTCGACCTTGTTTTGACAGGAAGTAATCTGCCCCACGCCTGGAAAGCCCCCTTCAATAGCAATAATCATATAATCAATATTAAATTTCAGGCAGAGATCCTGGAATCCTGGATTTTGAGCAAAAGGCTGTTTCTTCCTGTAAGAGAGATGCTTGAACGATCTTCCAGAGGGATCCTCTTTTCAGAGGAGACTATCCAGGGCATGAGAGGACGTTTTATTAAACTCAGTCAGTCTCAGGGCTTCTCATCTGCACTTGAATTTATGTCGATTTTGTATGATCTGGCCACCTCTCAAAAGCAGAGGGTACTGGCCAGTACCAACTATAGCTCCCTCTCTGTGGTTAAGACATCTCAAAGCCGGAGAATCAGCATAATCTGCCAGTATATTAACCAGAATTATCATAGAGAGATTACCCTTAAAGAGATTGGAGAACTTGTAAATATGTCTGAATCGGCCATCAGCCACTTCTTCAAAAAGCGAACATCAAGAAATTTCATAACATATCTTAACGATGTTAGAATCGGGAATGCCTCAAGACTTTTGGAGGAGACAACACGAAGTATATCCGATATTGCATACTCTTGCGGATTTAACAATCTCTCAAATTTCAACCATACATTTAAGAAGTACAGGAACCAAACACCAAAAGAATATCGTAACGATATTCAAAATGTAATTACAAAGTATTGATAGATTGATTTTTAAACACTATATTCGTGTAAAAATCAATCTTAGTTATGCGTAACTTATTAAAATCTGCCTTCCTGATAATCACACTCTGCTCGAGCACTATTCTATCTGCCGGCGAAGAGGACTCACTAAAAAATGAGTACAATTACTCTTACGATTTTATAGATGAGGGTGTACATTATGTGTGCATAAACGGAGAAACATACTCTAACTCATACCATTCCAATGTAATATCTCCGGAGATCTACTCATTTATCTCTTATGACGGGCAGATGTTTTTTGCAAACATATGCGGTAAAAAGTACGGGCCCTACTCAACCATTAATGGTGACACACTAGGTACTTTAACCCCGATCGCCCTCTCCGACAATGGAAATTTCGCATTCTACTTCACTAAAAATAAACGCCGCTGGATGAATATCAACGGCAAAGAGTACGGCCCCTATCCAAATGTAGATCTCAGTTCGGTAAATGTCTATAACGACGGATCGTTCACCTTCACTTACCTGGCAAACTCCAGGGAGAGATATGTTATTATAAACGAAAAGCGCTTCGGACCATTTCCTAATATGTCCGATATGAAATCCGGGGTCGCACCTGACGGCTCATATTTCTACGAATACAGCGACACTCTCGGCAATTACTACGTTAATGTTAATGGCAGAGAGTTCCGAATGGAGGATATTACAATCCATAATTACTATAGCTTAAGCGCCTACACATATAAAGAGAACAATAAATACAAACTGCATCTGCCTTGGGGAGAGGAGGGCCCCTACGATGAAATTATATATATAGGTATTAATCAGAAAGAGAGAGAGGTGGCATTCTCATATAGAGTAGATAAGAGCTGGTTCCTGAAGGATGGAGCAGATATTTATGGACCATATAAGTATTTGGAGCCCCAGGGAGCCTTCTATCTGTACAACGGTAAGGTTGTCTTTAAATATACGACACCTAAAGGAATTTATATTAATATCAGTGGTAACTCATACGGACCTTACAATTACATCAAGAGGTTCACGATGACTCCATCAGGCACATTCGGGTATATTTTCGAGGAGAATAAAAGATGGTATGTAAACATTGATGGAAAGATAAAAAGCTCCGGGTATATGTCATTAAACGACCTTTTTCTCTCAGATAACGGAGAGTGGGCATTCTCGTATCAGGAGGGTAAAAATGAGTCATATATTAAGTTAGAAAAGGGTCTTATTGGCCCTAAAAAGGGGTATATTGATGAGATCTTCCTGGATAGCACAGGAAATCCCCTATATCTCTATTCCGCTGACAGAAACAGTTACGTCAGCGCATTCGGAAATGAGCTAGGTCCGTTTGCAATTGTAGATAATCTGGCAGCATTAAGTGGCGGTGAGTATGCTTTTTCGGTTAGTAGTGCAGATAATAGCCGATTTGGCCTTATTATCAACGGTCTAATGTACGGGCCATTCGACAAGCCAGTAAATTTTTTCATTGGAGATGGCGGTAAATATATATTTAATGTTCAGGCAGATAAGCAGAACTATGTATCTGTTAACGGATCCAATTACGGTCCATATTCAAAAATTGAAAGATTCAGAGTATTTGGAAATTGGAGAAAAATGAATCTTTTAAAGAATTGAAAAAGTGATCCGAGAATTAAAAATAAAAAAAGCTGCATTCGTGCAGCTTTATTTTTTGTGGAGAATAAGGGAGTCGAACCCTTGACCCCCTGCTTGCAAAGCAGGTGCTCTAGCCAACTGAGCTAATCCCCCGAGAGATTTTTGTAGTCTCGAGCGGAGTTGAACCGCTGACCCCTACATTATCAGTGTAGTGCTCTAACCAACTGAGCTACGAGACTGTATAGGTAAAATGAAAGCATTGAGAGTATAAGGAGATAAACTTCATCGGTCAAGTACAGCTCCAAAAAGGAGGTGTTCCAGCCACACCTTCCGGTACGGCTACCTTGTTACGACTTAGCCCCAGTTACCAGTTTTGCCCTAGGTCGCTCCTTGCGGTCACGAACTTCAGGCACCCCCGGCTTCCATGGCTTGACGGGCGGTGTGTACAAGGCCCGGGAACGTATTCACCGCGCCATGGCTGATGCGCGATTACTAGCGAATCCAGCTTCACGGAG
>JAFIHK010000167.1 GCA_017848635.1 Bacteroidales bacterium
AATATTGTCAATGAACTTGATGGTTCTACCGAACCAACTTTGTTTTAATTGTTAAACTTTATATAAACCGTTCGGAACTTTTACCGGACACACATGAATTGAAATATGATAATTTGGCCTCTGAGAGACTGTTTTGAGAGAGCAACAGGTCGGAGAGTGTAAATATTCCCTCTCTATATCCGTTTAAAGAGATATTATAGCTCTCCTCTGCAAGGGTAACACTCCTCCTTTGCCTCTCTACTGCGGCAGATGATGTGGTATAATTTCCATATGCATCCTCTATATCTCTCTTAAGAAGCTCAGTTGTATTTAATTTAAGGTTTTCAAGCTTAGTCTGCTCAAGATAGTTCTGAGCAAGCTTGTTATGTTTCTCCCTACCGTCAAAAACAGGAATTGTAAGACCTATACCAACAACACCAACTTTATAGAACTTATCTCCTCCATCTTTGAAATAATCGAAGGAGTTTCTCTGACCCTGATAGTAATATTGCCCGAAAGCTGCCAATGACGGCAGATACTCCTGCCTCTTTGCTTTTATTGCCAACTCAGAGAGGAGTATCTGTTTGTCAATCGCTTTTATAGCTGTTCTATCAGATATATCGATACTATTCTGGCTCTCGATAGTGTAGTTGTCGGGCAGATTACCAGTTAGTTTAACATTCTCATTTATACCCATTCCAATAAGATATTTGAGAACTCTTAACTGCTGCATAAGAAGCTCCTGAACACCCTCATACTCGGTTTGAACATTGTCGATATTAACAAGAACTCTTGAGTAATCGGTTTTTCTGACCACTCCATTCTCACTCTGCAGATTTATCACTTCGGCAATTCTCTTAAGGTTCGCAAGATTCTCACCAATACAGTCTCTTTGCATCTCTATATTGCGACATAGAAGCCACATTTTTGACACCTGATAGATAATCTCCTCCCTCTGCTGCTCCAGATTAAGTTTGCTAAGCTCCTGCATCTGATTTGCCATTGCAATTGAGGTAAAATAGCTTCTGCTGAAGAGGATCTGAGATGCCTTAAATCCGCTCTGCCAGTCAAACTTAGTTCCTATTTCAACAGGGATAAGACCTGTCTGCCCGAATATCTCACCCGGAACAATCATTTTAGGTATTGCAAAATATTGGCTGAAGTTGCTATATGCCTCAAGTTGAGGATATAATTTGCTTTTAACCTCTTTAACACGAAACCTCGAAATCTGCAGATCAATATCTGCACTCTTAACAGCGATATTATTTTTTAATGCCAGATCGCAAGCCTCTTTTAAAGAGAGTAGGGTAGTCTTCTCCTGACAATTGGAGCTTTTGGCTCCTGTAATAAGGAGCATAAATAGAAATAAGTGCTTTAAATTCACATTATTTAAAGTTTGTTTGATAATAAACCGACCATTCGGTCTGGGTGGCTGAAAAAAAAAACTAAGCTTTAATCTGTTCGTATAACATATCCCAATGCTCTTTAACAGGAACGATCATCGTGTCAAAATCGGCGCCTCGCATAATCATATGCATTCCAATACCGTCGCTCAGATACATAAACATTTCGGCGATTTGCCGGTCTGACATCGGCGATTTTATCTCTCCACCTGCTCTTGCCCGCTCTACGGCCAATGTCCATTGATCTATTTCAAGATTAAATGCATCAATTGCCCTTGCCCGGAACTCAGGAAAGAGTTTAAGAGCATCGAACATAAGTGAAAAGTAATTGAGCGTTAATGTATTTTCAGAGTCGCCATAGTCAAAGTTACCCAGGTAATTTTTTGCCAATGTTACAGAATCGTTAAGATATTGCTCATAGAACTCTTTAAGGCTGTTTTTTGAGTAGTCATTGAAGTCTCTGGTGAGTGACTGGAAAAAGAAAACGATTACTTCCAGAAATAGCTCCTCCTTACTTTTAAAGTGGTGGTAGAAGGCTCCTTTAGAGAGACCCGTCACCTTAACTATCTCTTGCATAGTTACTTCCTTGTAACACTTTTCAAGAAACAGCTTAGATGCAACAATAATAATATGTCTCTTTGAGCTATTCATATACCGACCGTTTGGTATGCAAATCTATATATTTTTGCTTTTATACAAAAAAGAGCTGCAGAAGCTCCTCCGGATAAGAGATCATGTATTGCGCACCTGCCTGTTTTAACTCATCTGCTTTGCGGAATCCCCAGAGTGCGCCAACAGGAATCATTCCGGCATTGACTGCGGTGAACATATCGGTATCGGTATCACCTATGTAGATTGTCTCTTGTGGTACAACTCCGAACACTTCTGCAATTCTGAGCGCTACTGACGGATTGGGCTTCCTGAGTTCATCAATCTGGAGTCCCTCCACCTGTCCGAAATAACCCGGAAACATATCATTGACTATCTGCTCTGTAAATGGGTGAGCCTTGTTTGAAAATACAGCCATTTTGACACCCCTCTCCTTTAGAGAGTCCAGAAGTTTGATAACTCCGTTATAAGGAGCTGTTTTGTTAATACAGTTTTTAGCATATGAGTCCATCATGGCACTATAGCACTTCATAATAATCTCTTCATCACTCGCACTTGCCGGAAGTGCCGACTTTACTAGATTCTTTATTCCTCTACCGACAAAGTACCGGTAAGCATCCTTTTGGTGTGTCGGGTATCCGAACCCGGACAGAATTGAGTTCATTGAGTCGGCCAGATCTTCAAGAGAGTCGACAAGAGTGCCGTCAAGATCAAATATTACTGCTTTAGGAGTCATAAATTTTGTTTGTTTCTGCAAAGTTATTTAAAACTCCCTTGGATGAAAATCGGGCTGATTGCAGATATTGATATTTACTGAAAATTGTCGGGGTGACCCGACTCGAACGGGCGACCTCTACGTCCCGAACGTAGCGCGCTACCAACTGCGCTACACCCCGAAGCTCTTCATAATGCAAAAGTAGATAAAATTACTTTTGGATGTACAACTGCTTTATTTAGTGAAGACTAATTTAGCAGATTATATCAAAACTATAAATAGACGAGTGTAATAATTATTACATTATTAACATAATGTCCCACAATTATTTTTCTATAAACCCTTTATGAATTATATTTGTTCTGTTCCTATTGATAAATTTTAGATCTATGAAGAGATATTTTGCATTAATTCTGATGTTTTTTGTTGTGGCATCATGCTTTGCTCAACAGGAGAGAGCTCTTAAAAGAAAAGTAGCCATCGGCCGCTTTTCAAATGAAACTCAATATGCTAAGAGCGTATTTTACGACAAGGATAATGATCCTATGGGGAAACAGGCATCCGATATCTTATCTGCCAAACTCGCCTCCTCCGATAAATTTCTGCTTATCGAGCGGCAGGATATCGATAAAATAGCTGCCGAAATAAACATAGGTGGCGGAATTTCTCAAAAAATCGGAGCAGATTATCTGATTATCGGATCAATAACTGAGTACGGAAGAAAGACAATAGGGAATCAAAAGGTCTTTTCCAGCAGTAAAGAGCAGATTGTTGAGGCTGCTGTTTCAATAAGACTTGTGGATGTATCTACAGGGTTGATAATCTTCAGCGGTGAAGCAAAGGGAGAGGCTACGGCTGAGGATAAAAGAGTTATGGGATTCGGAAAGAGTGCCGATTTTGATGCTACTCTTTCGGATAAGGCTATCTCTGCAGCAATTACAAAGCTGGTTGAGAACATTATTAACAAGTGTACCGACTCTCCATGGAGAGCATATCTGCTCTCGGTTGAGGATGGAATCTATATTATCTCAGGTGGTGCATCACAAGGTATTAAGGCGGGCGATACTTTCAAAGTAACCGAGCGTGGTAAACAGGTTAAAAATCCACAAACCGGTCTTATGATTGAGTTACCGGGTAAGGTAGTTGCAACTCTAAAAATCTCCCAAACAATGGGTAACACTCCGCAGGATGAGGTATCTCTTGCATCTGTAATTGAGGGTAGTATTGACGCTTCAAATCTAGGCAAGTATTATATCAACGAATAAAATATTATGATGAAAAAGTTATTGCTGTCTGTTATTTTGATGGCCGGGCTCAGCGCCTGCGGCCCTCAAATGTACTCAACAAGATCGGGCGGGCTTGAGAACAGCTCTTTTATTGTGGTGCTGGCTGAAAATGCCGATTACGAGGAGGCTGCTGTCTCTGTTGATGTGGACGGGAAGGTGTCTGCTATTGAGAAGGTATATAAAACAAAGGCTGCCCGTAAGGCAATTCCTATTGTTATAACTCCCGGAAAACACAAAATCAAAGTTATTGTTAACGGATCTGTTGTAAGCGAAGAGAGTATATTTCTGGGCTTAAGAGAGACAAAAAAGATTGTTCTTAAATGAGAGTATTTGCAGCTTTAATCTCCGCCGGATTGCTGATTTCGTCCTGCGGATCCGGTGATGTTCTATATAATTGGAAGGGATATGACGATGCAGTATACTCATATACCAAAAACAGTACCGAACAGAGTGTCGAGAATCTGATAAAGATATACAGAAAACTTATTCAGAATTCAGGTGGAACAAGAAGAGTACCTCCTCCGGGTGTATGTGCCGATTACGGATATCTGCTTATTAAAAAGGGTGAAATTGAGAAGGGTAGGGAACTGCTTGTAAAAGAGACTCAATTATACCCTGAATCAAAGCCATTTATTGACAGAATTCTGAAAAGATTTGAACAATGAGAAAATTTCTATTTGTATTGGCACTTAGCTTCTCAATTTTAAGCTGTGCTCCGCAATTGCCTACAAAATCGGTAACATATAAGCAGATATATGAGGAGAAGCCTCTCTCGATTCTTGTGTTGCCACCAATTAACAGAAGTACAAAAGTGGAGGCAAAAGAGCTGTTTTATAGTTCATTGGCGGTTCCTTTTACTCTTAAAGGTTACTATGTTATGCCCCCTCTGCTCTCAATGGAGATTCTTAAGGAGGAGAGTGCATATGATGCCGAAATGTTCATCAACAGCTCTATGAAGAGAGTTGGGGAGCTATTCGGAGTGGATGCTGTGCTGTTTACAACTATTCACAGCTGGAACAAAACAACTATTGCCTCTCAGATTCGGGTTAAAATAGAATATGTCCTGAAATCAACAAAAACCGATGAGATACTATTTAACCGAATAGGCGATGTAACTCTCAGTATTTCTTTGAACTCCGGAAATCCGCTAGTAGATCTTGTAGGAAGTATGGTGACTACTGCGCTCACTAAAGAGATAGTAGTTGGAAGAAACTGTAATATCTTTACAATAAGTGACATCCCTGCCGGAAAGTACAGTCCGCTCCACGGAACCGACGGAAACGGATCTGCTCAGCCGAAGGAGTTCAAAGCTGTCCTGAATAACTCATATTAGTGGAACAGTGCTAAATAGCACTACTAAATTAACAGTCACGACAGATATCTGCCGTGACTCTTTTTTATTTGTAATAGTCAGGAAAAAATAGTAAATTAGTGGTGCGATGAGTTACCAGGATCAATTTCTAAAACATCTGCAAGTTCAGAAGCGTTACTCACCCCGTACAATTGATCTGTACAGGGAGGCAATCTCAGGGTTTTACCTGTTCATTTCACTGCCTGATGAGAATAATGAACTTATCCCTCTGGAATATAATAATATAAGGAGTTATATATCTAGCCTGGCCAATCGTAAACTTAGTGCCAGGAGTATTAATCTCAAATTGTCTGCACTCAGCAGTTTCTGTTCATATCTTTATAAAGAGGGATTATTGTCCTCAAATCCTGTAAAAAAAGTCAGGCGCCCCAAACAGAGTAAGCCTCTTCCGGGATTCTATCCAAAGGAGGCTATAGAGAGGTATTTTGAAGGTGGGCCGGCGGGTGACTCTTTTAGTGAGTTTCGTGACAGGATTGTTGTTGAGGTTATCTATACAACCGGGATTCGGAGGGCAGAACTGGCCGGCCTAAAAATCGGCGACTACGACAGGAGTCGCGGTTTGCTGAGAGTTACGGGAAAGGGGAGGAAGAGCAGAGAGATTCCGGTTACCGAGGAGTTGACAGTTGCTCTCGATGGCTATCTTGAACTCTTCCGGGAAGAGTATCCGGACAACCCTTCGGGATATATGTTTTTGACCGATTCCGGTCAACCTTTCTATCTCTCGTTTGTTAATAAAATAGTGAGAAGAGAGCTGCAGAAGGCTGGTGGATTTGACGGTAAGAAGAGTCCTCACGTTTTGAGACACTCAATAGCAACTCATCTTCTTAACAACGGGGCTGACCTGAACAGCATAAAGGAGGTGCTTGGGCACTCTTCGCTGGCAGCGACTCAGGTTTATACCCACAATTCGTTTGAACAGCTTAAAAAAACATTTATAAAGGCCCATCCGAGGGCAAAAAAAGGAGGATAATATGGAAATCAGAATTCAATCCGTAAAGTTTGATGCCGATGTAAAACTCCTCGAATATGTCGAGAAGAAGATCGGTAAGTTAAGTAAGTATTTCGACGGTATTGTCCGTGCCGAAGTGTTTTTAAGTCTGCTGCCCGATGTAGAGAATAAGCACGTAAAGGTCAGACTCGAAATTCCGGGGAATGACATCGTTGTCGACAGGCACTCGCGTAAATTTGAGGACGCGGTTACAGAGTGTGTTGATGTGCTTCAGGCGCAGCTTATTAAAGTTAAAGAAAAACGCTACGACAAGTAAATTATCTCCTTGTTTAACCGATTAAAACTGATCAATCAAAAAGAGTTAAAAATTCATCGGCGCTAATGTTCGCAAAGTAGTCGGACAGTGCCACAGAAGAGAGTCTCTCCCTCAGTGAGTCGCTGTTATGAGCGCATCCGAGCAGGAGAGACTCTATTTCATTTGTCTCCCTGGTAAAGAAGTAATCTCCGTAGATGTTAATATCCTCGATGATTCCTCTCTTTACATTCATATAGAGCTCTATCAACCCTCCCGGGAATTTTGTTACTTTCCTGAATGTATATTTTGGCGAGTGCCCGAAATTCCACTCATCGGTTCCGTATTTCTCCTTAACAAGCTTATCTATTGCTTCAATATCCTCCGGTGTGTATTCGTATCGGCTGTATCCTGAATAACCGCTGGAGTTAATAAAACGGTACATATAGTCTATAAACTCCTCAATTGTCATAGGAGTGTGCAGATGTTCACTTATATTGGTAACTCTGCTTCTGTTTGACTGGACTGACTTTCCGGTAAATTTTTCGGGTCGGTTTGCAAGTGCTTCACCAAGATTTGCCATAGATGCAGAAAAGAGCAGAGTCCCGTGTTGAAGTACTCTGTTTTTGTATATCGCTATAGCATTACCTGAGAATTTTCGTCCGTCGATAACCAAATCGTTTCGCCCCTCCAGTTTGGCAACTACTCCAATAGCGTTAAGTGCGTCGAGTACAGGTTTTGTAAACCTGACAAACATTTCGCGAGTATCTTCGGAGCCGGCGCGGGTATCGATGAAGGTGAAGTTCACATTGCCAAGATCGTGAAATACCGCGCCTCCACCGCTTAGCCTCCTGACAACTGCAATATTATTATCTCTCACAAAATCGATATTGATCTCTGCCAGCGCATTCTGATGCTCTCCGATTATTATTGCATTATTGTTCTGCCATAGACGAAAAACAGGCTTATCAAACTGCCTGAGCAGATACTCCTCGGCAGCCAGGTTCCAGTAAGGATCCGTACTTTTATCTATTATGTAGTACATTTCTATTAGTCAGATGATTATATAATAAATGAGCAAGCTTGTATATGATATATCCTGCCATCGCTCCCTCAAGAGCTCCAAAGAGAACATCTCCCGGATAGTGTTTGCCGACATATATACGACTGAAACTTACCATTACTGCCCAGATGAATATCCACCAGCCGTAGAGTCTATTCTTGAAAAACATAGATGTGAAAACTGCAAAACCGAAAACATTTGCTGCGTGGTTGGACACAAAACCGTAAAGTCCGCCCCTGCTCTCCAACATTCTTATAATGCCTTCGAATTCAGGATTGTGGCTAGGTCTGGGGCGTTGAAATATATCTTTGAGCACATTTGAGAAGGAGTCCGTAAAAGCAAAGGTAAGAATTGCACCGGCAACAAAAATCAGGGAGAGTCTCAATTCCCGTCTCTCAACTTTAAACCTGCCTCCACTTTTTTTGAAAGTGATGAACATGGCAAGTGCAACAAGCAGGTACATAGGTATCCAAACCATTTTGGCCGAATAGAATACCATGACGGAATCAACCCAGGAGTTCCCGTTCAAGCCGTTTATGGCAAGAAAGAGATCCTTGTCAAATGAGATTATGTTTTCAAACATTACACTGTAGAATTTAGAGATTTCCAGAGCATATCCTTAAGTTCCTGGAGGTTCTGCTTTTGGATGGAGGAGATGAAAATGTGTGGAACCTTTTTGGGTAAAGTTCTCTTTATCTCTTTTTTTAGCTCATCATCAAGCATATCGCTTTTTGATATTGCCAATACTCTCTCCTTATCGAGTAGTTCGGGATTGAACTGTTTAAGTTCATTCACGAGGATCTTATATTCGGCAGATATATCTTTGCTGTCGGCCGGAATCATAAAAAGCAGCATTGAGTTTCGCTCAATATGCTTAAGAAACCTTAGTCCAAGTCCGCGACCTTCGCTTGCACCTTCGATAATACCGGGAATATCGGCCATTACAAAGGATTTATGATCGTAATACTCGACTATTCCAAGGTTTGGCTCAAGTGTGGTAAAAGGGTAGTCTGCAATCTTGGGTTTTGCGGCAGAGAGTACCGAAAGCAGAGTTGATTTACCGGCATTCGGAAATCCAACAAGCCCGACATCTGCAAGGAGCTTGAGTTCTAATATAAACCAGTTCTCAACACCGGGTTCTCCAGGCTGAGAGTAGCGGGGAGTCTGATTGGTAGAGGATTTGAACCATGCATTACCAAGTCCGCCCCGACCGCCTTTAACAAGGACCCTCTCCTCGCCATCCTGAGTAATTTCAAAAAGGACCTCACCGGTATCAGCAACTTTCGCAACAGTTCCGAGCGGCACATCAAGTATAATATCTTTACCATCGGCACCATGACACAAACTTCCGCTTCCTGCTTCCCCGTGTTCGGCCTTTATATGTTTACGGTACTTTAAGTGTATTAGTGTCCAGTACTGAGAATTCCCTTTAAGGATTATATGTCCACCTCTTCCACCGTCACCACCGTCGGGACCACCCTTGGGAACAAACTTCTCCCTTCTAAGGTGCATTGATCCCTTCCCGCCGTTTCCGGAAGCACAAAAGAGACGAACATAATCTACGAAATTTGAATTACTCATACTGAAATATCTGTTTTTAAAAATTATTGCTGATTCTATTAATTATGATCAGCTGTTATCAATTAAATTGCAGAGATCTTCAAAAGCCTGTTCTATTGTGGTATCACCAGGTATCTCTACAAATTTGCCCTGTTTTATGTAATATTCAACTATCGGTTCTGTTTGAGTATGATAGTTGATAATTCTCTGACGGATAATCTCATCGCTTGTATCATCTTTGCGATTCTCAATTTGGGCTCTGTGCTGTATTCTCTTGAAAATCATATCGTCATCGATATGAAGGCACACTACCTTGTTGATTCCCCATCCAAGTTCTCCCAACAACTTTTCAAGATCGTAAGCCTGGTTAAGGGTTCTTGGATATCCGTCAAAAATGAATCCATTTACATCTGTTTTTCGTTTCAGCTCACATTTTAATATCTCAAGAACAATCGAATCATCTACAAGGTTTCCGTTCTCAATGATTTTTTTTGCCTTGAGGCCGATTTCGGATCCCTCATTTATCTCTTTTCGGAGAAGATCGCCTGTTGAGATATGGCAGAAGTTGTACTTTTTTGCAATTAGAGCCGACTGGGTGCCTTTTCCTGCTCCCGGTGCGCCGAACAGAATGTAATTTTTCATATGGGACGTTATTTTGGTTCTAAAACATAAATGTCTTTATAGTTTCGTCCGAGTTCATCGTAATCGAGACCGTAACCTACGATAAAATCGTTTGGAATAGAGATAGCTGTATAATCGACAGGTATATCCTTTTTGTAAGCTTCCGGTTTTAGAAGCAAGGTGCAGATTTTTATATCTGCCGCCCCGGCATCGCTGACAAGTTTGTGTAAAACTTCTACTGTTCCGCCTGTGTCGACAATATCTTCAACGATAACAACATTTCTCCCCTTGATTGGAGTAGAGAGTCCTATCATCTCTTTAACCGTGCCTGTTGTTCCGGTGCCGCTGTACGATGACAATTTGATGAAAGAGATCTCACAGTTAAATGTTATAAACTTCATAAGATCGGCAGCAAACATAAAAGATCCGTTGAGAACGGCCAGAAATATTGGCGCATCCTTGTCTGCGTAATCACTATTCATCTTGTTTGCAACCTTTTTTATGCTCTCCATTATCTGCTCATAAGGGATGCAGATCTTGAACTCTTTATCGTGAAGCTTAATCCTTTCCATTTTTATACTTAAATTTGTACCCGCAAAAATATGTATTAATTTTGTCTTAAACCAATTTTAACCTATGGTTAAACCTTTAGTAAGTATTATTATGGGCAGCACTTCCGACCTGGGAGTTATGAATCAGGCTGCACAGTTTCTGGAAGATATGCAGATTCCTTTCGAGGTAAATGCTCTCTCGGCTCACCGTGTGCCTGAGAAAGTGATGGAGTTTGCAAAGAGTGCCCACGAGAGGGGTGTGAAAGTGATAATTGCCGGAGCAGGAGGAGCTGCTCATCTTCCGGGAGTGGTAGCGGCATACACTCATCTGCCTGTTATAGGAGTACCGGTGAAATCCTCTAATTCCATAGATGGATGGGACTCAATTCTCTCAATCCTGCAAATGCCTGCGGGAATTCCTGTTGCAACGGTAGCACTCGATGGAGCAAGAAATGCCGGTATACTTGCAGCGCAGATTATTGCCACCGGAGACGCCGAACTCTCCGCTAAGCTCATAAAGTTTAAGAAGGAGCTTGCCGACAAAGTGGCTGCAGCAAACAAAGAGTTGGAAAATCTTAAATTCAAATATATAGTATAGTTATGTAAAATTATTATTATGAGGTACATAGTGGGGATTGCCCTTGCATTGACGATTGTGGGAGAGAGGGCAGATGGACAGGAGCGAGAGATTGATATCTTATTTGGTAACATTCTTGAATTGATTTCCGAAGAGGGAGCTGACATTGACGATATTACGGCACATTACGAAGAGTTGTTCCGTAATCCGTTAGATCTAAACAGAGCCGGGGCAGATGATCTTCAACGGCTTATAATTCTTAACGATTTTCAAATTGAGTCGCTGCTTGCATACAGGCGTGATTACGGACCGCTATTCTCAGTAAATGAGTTGGCCTATATAGATGGTTTCGATGAGAGGTTAGCCAGGCTACTCTCTCCCTTTCTGAGTGCAGGTAATGTTTCTCTAAAATCCGGCGGAGCAAAACGGGAGTTTAAATTCAGGGCAAAGCGAATTCTGAATGAGCTTGCAGGATTTGCACCAATTACCCGTGAGGAGTTACTGAAAAAACCTGAATCCAGGTATATCGGATCTGAATGGTATACAATGGGCTCTTTTGAGGGGGATGTGGGTAGCAATATTTCATTTAATGTTACGGCCGAAAATGATGTGGGTGAGCTGGTACCTTTGATTGCCGAAGGAGTATATCTGCCCGATTTTGTCTCCGGATCATTACAGTACAACAGCAGAGGAAAGCTCACAAAGTTGATAGTTGGAGATTACCACGCCGGATTTGGACAGGGCCTGGTGTTCAAATCGGGATTCAGCTCAATTGCAATGCAGAGCGATCCGCTGCGCTTAAAAATGAACCCTTCCGGTTTTACAAGGTTCAAATCAACTTCGGAGCAGGGGTTTATGAGAGGTATTGCTGCATCTGTTAACATCGGAAAGTCAGTTTTTAATCTGGGAGTAGCACTAAATTCATTCGATGCTAAAACCTCCGATGGTAGCTTCTCTACCATTTATGAGACCGGTGAGCACAATACGCCCTCAAAACTATCGAATAAAGATCGGTTGAGAGAGTATGTTTTTATATTTAATTCTACAATAAACTTCTCTAAATTAAGAGTCTCTTTCACAAACGCTACATTCGGATTTAATATGAAGGATGGGCGAAACTATAGTGAATACTCTAAATATCGACATTATAACGGAATATTCGGAAATGCGGGAGTCGATTTTGTCTGGCAGGCAGGGTCAACAAGAGTTTTTGGGGAGCTTGCAGCAGATTACAGAGGTAATCCGGCAGCAATCACAGGCGTGACAGGGACGCTGGGGCAATATTCAACCTACGGTTTACTTGCGAGGTACTACTCCAAATCTTTTAATGCCCCGCATGCATCTGCCTACACACGAAACTCCGGGCCAAACAATGAGATAGGTGTAAAATTGTCACTTTTACACCATAAAATTCTTAATTCAAAACTATTCCTTACTTACGACTTCACTCGATTTCCAGGGCCAAGGTATCAGGCATCCCGGCCATCATCGCAACACGATCTGAGAGTAGAACTGAAAAACGATAAGAGTGAGTACTGTACATGGGATTTTTCAACTGTCCATAGAAGAAGAGTTTACGATATTTCCGGTACAAAGGGTGGGCTACAGCAACCATTTAACTCTCTTAGATTCAAAGGTGGAGCTAAGATTCAACTTACAGATAGATTTAGTATTGCAATAAAGGGACAATCTACTCTGGTAAAGAGGGGAGGAGGCAATTTCACAAAAGGGTTCTCAATATTTCAGGAGAGCACTCTCACCGGAAATAACGGAAATTTCACTCTCAGAGGGGGAGTGGGCAGATTCACTGATAGCAGTTGGGACAAAAGAA
>JAFIHK010000168.1 GCA_017848635.1 Bacteroidales bacterium
CATTAGCCAATGTGTTACTATGTGGTTGAGCCTTGGGCTTGTCATTTAATTGACCTATAAGAAGAATTGTTGAATGGGATTTTCTCCATCATTTCCCTCATACGATCAGCGATGCGTTCTCCATATACTTGGGAAAAATCAGGAGGTGTCAGGTTGGTGGATATGATTGTGAAAAGCTGGTTTTCGTATCGCCTTGTGAGAATATCCACTGTTGGGTTGATGATATTGCCATAGTCCATGACTTCACGTGGTTCTGTTCCCGAATCATCTATTGCCAGCAGATCCTGATACATCAGTCGTTTCCAATCTTCATAGTTGGACTTGCAGGTCGCGACCATTGACTTTGCGTCAATGATTCTCATTGCATATTCCTTGCCATTATATGGGTTGGGAATGCGAAGTGTGTTAATGAGGTTCTGCAAGGCTTTAATGATGGTGGTTTTACCATTTCCGCACCCACCGGTAAGCACGACACCGAACTTGCTGCTTTCTTGCGTTAAAAAGGAGGATAAATGCCTTGCTTGGGATTCTAATTCATCATTCATCACAAACTCTCTGTGGCGGTATTCAACTTCTACCTTGATTGCTACCATCAGGCTGTTGTATGCCTCTTCCTCGGTAAGCGGAAGATTAAAACGGGGCATCGTACCCTTCCTGTGTCGCAGGGCTGACATCAATGCTTCTGCGTTGATCCTTGTTGTTTTGTTTAGTAGTTCCATAACCTCTATTTTTCTTTTCAAAAGCAGTTGAATAATTATATTTATCTCTGTTATTGTCTTTAATATTGGTCGCACCAGCGGTTGAAGAATCAGTTGCACGAGCAGTTGCAGAAGCGGTTGCATTTTTGCAACTATGAATCTCGAGTAAACTATATTTGGGCGAACAGGAGTTCTGCACTCCTTCGGTAAACTCAATAAGTCCTCGTTCACGCAATTTTGCCCTGGCACGAATGATTGTGCTTTTGTTCATCCCTAGTTCGCTTTGCAGGGTTGCTGTTTTGCAAGCTATGGGCATATTCCAATAGTTCTGATTGCAGATGTGTACCAGATAGAGGTATAGGATTATCTCGGACGATGAAAACCGGTCATAGGCATTCATCCTCCAAAATCCTTCTATGATATTGATGTAGTTCATATAATTTTACCTCTTCTAATTCTGTTAATGCTGCAAAATTATACAGTCACAGTTAGAAGAGGTAAAAATTCGATTGGTATGTATTGGCATGCCGTTAAATGCCATTCTATGAGATAAAGAATCTACGAAAAGAGCTGTGGTAAGCGCTTTTTGAATAGCAGTTTTATCGGCTCTTTCTCGGAGTCAAGGAAACCATCAGAGAGATATTTGTTGTAATTGGAACGACCACCCACGCAAGGGAACTCCTTTTTGGCAGCAAGGTATGGCAAGCGGGTTATAATACCAAGCTCCATAGCGCACACGATAACAAGGATAGCATCTTTGCCTCGTCTGTCTGCAATGGCATCGTGCATAACCATCTTTATTTCATTTGCGCAAGATTGGTCTATAATGTAGGTTGAAAACTCAGGTTCTGCTTTATGAGGTTTTGTGCTTGTTTTTTTGGAAATATCTGTATCATTTCCAAATTCGTCTATAAGTTTATTAAGCTCCTCAACAAGTTCAGGGGAAATGTCCTCCTTCTTTATTCCCTCTTCAATCTTCATTCCTAAATTAGTTCCATGAAGGAGAAGATTTACCAGTGTAGCTGCCTTTTTAGACGACTTGGCTATATCCTCAAATGTCTTATTAGGTTGTTTAGCCATTTGTACAAATAGGTCTACTGCATCGTCTAAAGAAACCTGTTTCGGCAAAATGAGATTCCCGTCTTTGTCAAGATTCTCTTTCACTGCCGAAAGTGTAAACTGAATGTTCTTGTTCATTTTTTGCTCATCAAAAAATACATTTTCCATTATTCTTTTTCATTAAAATTTGTACTCAATTTTGCCGCGCCGCAACTCAAAGTTATAATGCTTTTTACAAACAAAATCAAATTGACATAAATTAACGCCTAAAATCTATGAAAAATTAAAATTATTTTCAAAATCATACTTTAAAATCATACTATATTTTTGATTTTCACCATGTTTTATGGTAAATATCGGTCTGCCGATACATGCCACCACGTTTATTATGCGAATGGTAAAATGGGTTATAACTTTGCGGTGTAATTCATAAAAACAAGGATAATTAAACACTCAAAAATATGATAACAGGATTAGAATCATTAGGCAATTTGCAGACTCCGTTGAATACCGTGCTTGAAAATATTGCCGACACTATTGCCGATAAAGTTATTGCGAAGATTAAGGCGGAGGAATCCAATAAGCCGAAGTATTATACACGCAAAGAATTGTGTGAGATATTACACGTGACTAATCCGACTGTGATAGAAATGGTGAAGCGTGGAGAAATCCGCGAAAAGAAAATTGGTGGGCGCATCCTCTATGATGCTGCCGAAATTGACGAGGCGGTAAAAGAGAATAAGATTTTCCGCTATAAAAGGAGAAAGATTGATAGATTCTAATGTTTTTCTATTCAAATCCTGTTAATGCCTGTTTACCGTCCGCATCGGTAGATGGGCATTTCCTTTTCCCTTATTTTGAAAATTGTGTGGTGACAAGAATAAAATGTGGTGACAATGTGGTGACATTTCGCTGAAAAGGACAAAAAGAAAAATCGCTAACAGCTTGATTATTTAGCTATTAGCGATTTTCTTGGTGGTGTCACCAGGAATCGAACCGGGGACACAAGGATTTTCAGTCCTTTGCTCTACCAACTGAGCTATGACACCGTTTTGGGAATGCAAAAGTAGCACTATTTTTCAATATTGCAAAACTTTTTATTTACAATCCACTCTATACATCTAAATGAAAATAGTATATTTGCACAAAATTTTTTAAAGTATATATGGCAACTACAGCAGATTTTAAGAACGGATTATGTATCGATTTCAACGGCAAACCTTGCTCTATCGTTTGGTTTCAGCATGTTAAGCCTGGCAAAGGCGGAGCATTCGTAAAGGTTAAAATGCGCAATCTTGAGAATGGAAGAATACTCGAGAACACATATACAGCAGGAGAAAAAGTTGAAATCATAAGTGTTGAACGCAGACCATATCAATTTCTTTACAAAGATGACATGGGATTCAACTTTATGCACAATGAGACTTTTGAGCAGATACAACTTGGCGAAGAGTTCGTTGACAATGCCGACCTTATGAAAGAGGGTCAGTATGTGGAGATGATGTTTCTTGCCGACGAAGAGAGAGTTCTCACTTGCGAACTTCCTCCTTTTGTTGAGCTCGAGATAACCTATACCGAGCCTGCAGTTAAGGGCGATACTGCATCTACCAACGCACAAAAAGCTGCGACTCTGGAAACAGGCGCTGATATTATGGTTCCTCTCTTCATAAATCAGGGAGACAGAATCAAAGTAGACACAAGAGACCGCTCATACTACGAAAGGTGCAAATAATCTAACACATTAAAAAATATGAAAACCAGATTCTGTTTTTTGGTTTTTACTGCTTTACTGCTGTTCTCGTGTAACGGGAGCAGCAGTTTCGTTCCGTCCAGGAGCGAGATTGACAAAGCAGTAGCAAAGGGAGAGTTCAGCGAAGCCTCCAAACTTATAAAAATGTATCTACTTCAGGACTCTTTAAGATTTTCCGAAAGAGACTCTCTGGAGTTTCTTCTTGACAAGATGGAGAGAATAAGGCTAGACTTCAACAAAGAGGACACTACTGTAATTAACTATGTTAAGAGACACTATCCTGGTGTAACCGATAAGCAGATAAACGGATGGATCGAATCAAATGCTCTTGAGAATATGGTAATTGACGGAAAGAGGTACTTTTTCGCTCGTTCGGCACGAAATCTTTTCAGAATCGATTCATTAGCTCTGGCAAATTTCGACCAGAAGGAGGCACGGGAGCCGGACTCTCTTCAGAGACTCCTTACATGGCTGATTCCCCAGTTGGTAGATAAATCTGCAAAATCCTCTTCGGGCATTATTGCTCCTGCCAGAATGAGAATTAAATACTCAATCAGTGTAAAGCCCGATGCTGTTCCTGCAGGAGAGATTGTGAGAGCTTGGTTGCCTTATCCGGAGAGAGGAAAAGATTATCAGACAGATATTAATCTGCTCTCATCGAGCCAGCCAGACTATCTTATTTCACCTACTGGAGTAAAGCATAGCTCAATATATATGGAGAGGCGCGCAGTAAAAGGGGAGCCGGTAGAGTTTGGCTATACTCTCGAGTATACATCATATGCCAGATATCCGAAATTCAACCCTGCAGATATTAAACTTTACAAACCCGGTTCTGAAATAGTTGCCGAATATACAGCAGAGAGAGCTCCGCATATTCAATTTAGCGACAGAATCAAAAAGGCGGTTGAAGAGGCTGTGGGGATGGAATCCAATCCATATATGAAGGTTAAAAAGATTTACGAATGGATAGACAGTCACTTCCCATGGGCCGGTGCCAGAGAGTATTCAACTATCGACAATATTCCGGAATATGTTCTGACTAATAGACACGGGGATTGCGGACAGGTTAGTCTTTTATTCATCACAATGGCCAGATACGCTGGAATTCCAGCCAAGTGGCAGAGCGGATGGATGATGCAACCGGGAAATGAAAATCTGCACGATTGGGCTGAGGTATATTTTGAAGGAATCGGATGGATTCCTGTAGATCAGTCATTCGGAAGAGTTAAAGGAGCCAGGGATAACGAGAGTGCATACTACTATTTTACAAGAGGACTGGATCCATACAGACTGGTTGTAAATGACGATTTTTCAGCCGATTTTTACCCGGCAAAGGTTCACTTCCGGAGCGAAACGCTGGACTTCCAGAGAGGAGAAGTTGAGTGGAGAGGTGGAAACCTATACTTCAACAAGTGGAACTATAAAATGGAGATTGAATATCTCAACAAGTAGGCTACTCAATTTTTCTAATAATAAACAGGCCGTCGCGCAAAGGAAGCATAACCTTCTCAACGCGGCGGTCATTTTTTATCTTTTCGTTAAACTCCGCCAGACTTTTAGTCTGAGCATCGACAGGTAAAGGATCCTGTAAAACCTTACCATCCCACAGTACATTATCTGCAATTATATAACCTCCGGCAGCTACCTTGTCAAAAACAAGATCGTAATAGATGGAGTATTCTCGCTTATTTGCATCAATGTAAACCAAATCGTAAATATCCTTAAGGGAGGGGATAATAATCTTCGCATCTCCATAAAAAACAGAGCTCTTCTGAGATATTCCGGCCCTTTCAAAAGCTTCAGAGATAAGTGCAGATTGTTCGTCATTAAGCTCTATTGCATGAAGAGAGCCTCCCTCTTTTAAGCCACGGGCAAGACAGATTGCCGAATAGCCAGTAAATGTACCGATCTCCAAAATCCTTGAGGGAGAGATCATTTTGGAGATAAATTCCAATAGTTTTCCCAATACTTCACCGGAGAGCATCCTCGCATGATTGGTTCTTATGTTGGTCTCCTTTATGAGCCAACGTAATACATCGTCAGGTGCGGAGGTGTGATCTTTAAGGTAATCCTGAAGTTCCATATTATTTTTCAATTTGATCGTATATTGCTACACTCCCTGACTCTATTTATAGATTATCGTAAATAGTCTGGATGGGTCAAACAGCTCTCCGGCCACATTCAGAACATCTCCGGCAGATATACCCTCAATCTTTGAGCGGATCTCCTCTATTGTGTCGACTCTTCCAAACACAAGCAGCGATTTCCCCATATTAAGGCACTGAGCCTCCGCATTATCGGACGCAATAGCCAATTGTCCCAACAGTTGTTTCTTTGCCGCTTTCAATTTTGATGGGGTTATTCCATCGTTTGCAAGTTTTAGAAATTCGCCTTTTACAAGGTTTAGACACTTATCAATATTATTTTTATCGGTACCGAAGTATACCGAAAAGAGTCCGGTATCGGTGAAAGAGTTATTTGAAGCATCAACGCTGTATGCAAGTGCGTGCTTCTCTCTGAGTAGAGTGTTGTGACGGGAATTCAGCGCCGGACCTCCCAGCATATTGGTAATCAGAGCGGCGGCATATCTCCTGGGATCATAATATGAATATGACAGCGAGCCTGTTACACAGTGAGCCTGAAATGTTTTACGAGACACAACTCTCTCTCTCTCAGTAGCTCCATCATGACTCACTCCTCTGTCAGATTTTAACGGCAGATCAAAAAGTCTGTTATTCTGTCCTTTAAAATATTTGTCGATAAGAGTGGCAGCCCTCTTGAAGTCGATATCCGCAACAATTGAAAAACTCATCTTGGGTAGGATATAGTGTCTATTCCTGAACTCCGCAAGCTTTACAGAGTCTATTTTTTTAACACTTTTGGGAAATCCCAGAATAGGTATCGATAGCGGATGCTCTCCAAAGATCATCTCGTCGAAATCTTCGAAAATAAGCTCCGCAGGAGTATCCTTATACGAACTGATCTCCTCCAGAATAACCCCTCTCTCATTGTCTGCCTCTTTTTGAGGAAATAGTGCATTAAAAGCAAGGTCGGATATAAGGTCTATCGCTTTTGAAATATCCTCTTTTAAAACGGTTGCGTGAATAACAGTCTCCTCTTTAGTAGTATAGGCGTTGATCTCTCCTCCAAGTTTTTCCAGATAGCCGTTTACCGACAATGCACTCCTCCTCTGCGTGCCTTTAAATAGCATATGTTCGGTGAAGTGTGCAATACCTGCCTGGGATGTCTCTTCATCCCTTGTCCCGGCTTTGATGCTCAGAGCACAGTATGCTACAGGAGAGCTGATATGTCTATATGCGAGTAAAACCCCTGAATGGAGCCTGCTTACTATTTGATCCATTTGTACTTTTTACACTCGCAAAATTAGATAAAAATTTATACTTTTGCAGGGTATGGAAAGATTTATTGTATCTGCAAGAAAATATAGGCCAAACAGTTTTGAGACACTTATTGGCCAGGACAATATAGCTGCCACTCTTCAGAACTCGATTTTAAAGAACCAGCTGGCACACGCTTATCTGTTTTGCGGCCCAAGGGGCGTAGGGAAAACGACAAGTGCAAGGATCTTTGCAAAGACAATAAACTGTCTCAATCCACTACCGGGGATGCATGCCTGCAACGAATGCGAATCGTGCGTCTCATTTAATGAGGGCCGTTCATACTCTATCCACGAGCTTGATGCAGCCTCCAACAACTCGGTCGACGACATCAGAATGCTTAATGAGAAGGTTCGTATACCACCTCAGATCGGCAAATACAGTGTATTTATCATTGATGAGGTGCATATGCTCTCCCAGAGTGCCTTCAATGCATTTTTAAAGACTCTTGAGGAGCCGCCCGCTCACGCGATATTTATACTTGCAACTACCGAAAAACATAAAATCATACCTACCATTCTATCTAGATGCCAGACATATGACTTTAACAGAATCTCTGTAGAAGATATTGTCAGGAATCTTAAGATGATAGCTGGTAACGAAAATATTACTGCCGACGAAGAATCTCTCCACATTATTGCACAAAAGGCCGACGGTGCAATGAGGGATGCACTTACTATCTTCGACCAGATGGTAGCTTTTTGCGGAAGCGAACTCAGGTATTCTGATATAATAAAGAACCTGAATGTCCTTGATTATGAATACTATTTCAAGATTACAGATATCTTTCTTA
>JAFIHK010000169.1 GCA_017848635.1 Bacteroidales bacterium
CTCATTTGAGTGACGAGCCAGCTTTAAATAGTGTCCGCTACCAAGAAACTCAATGAATTGAGCTGCGATAAACCGGCTTTTTGAAAGAAGTTGGGCAGATTGCTTTCTGATATATAGAAAATTTTCAGATAGTTTCGGATTAAAAAAAATAGCTGCTTCACCTAGTAGCATTCCATTCTTTGTCCCACCGAAAGAGAGGGCGTCAACGCCACAATCGGTTATAAATGAGCTGATAGGGGTGTTTAACGCAGCTGCTGCATTAGAAATTCTCGATCCATCTACGTGCAGATAGCAGTTATATTGGTGCATAAGATCTGCAAGCTCCTTAATCTCCTCAGGAGTATAAAGAGTTCCAAGTTCGGTAGGTTGAGATATTGATAGAACCTTAACCTGAGAGTGATGCTGAAAACCAAATCCTTTTAACTCTCCTCTGACATCTTCAACATTAACTTTCCCATTATGGGATTTAATCGGAATAAGTTTACACCCGGTGAATTTTTCGGGAGCACCGCACTCATCTACATTGATATGAGCACTATCGGGGCAGAGGATAGCATTGTATGATTCAGTAAGAGCATTAAGACACAGAGTATTTGCCCCTGTTCCATTAAATGCAAAAAAGAGAGAGATATTTTCTCCCAGAATTTTTTTAAACTCTTTAATTGCTAATTCGGAGTATTCATCTTCACCGTATGCCTTTTGAAATCCGGTATTTGCCCTGGAAATAGCATCGATTATTTCCGGAGCAACACCTGAGTGGTTATCGCTCCCAAAGCTGTGTTTCATAGTGCTAATCTCAATTTATTCTGAGTGTAAATATAGTTATTATTGAAATATTTTAATTTATAGTTTTATTAGGAATGTTTTACAAATAAAAGAGACCGACTAAATGAATTAGCCGGTCTTAAGTTATAAGCCGTATAATCGAGCAAAAGGCTGTTTAGATAATAGCCTTATATGCTTCGGAATCCAAAAGGGAGTTAATCTCTTCGAGGTTTGATATCTCAATCTTAATCATCCATCCCTCTCCATATGGATCTTTGTTTACAAGTTCAGGAGAAGCTTCAAGATTAGGATTGATTTCCAGAACCTTCCCAGAAACAGGCATAAGGCCGTCAGCAACTGTTTTTACTGCTTCGATTGCACCAAAAACCTCTCCCTGAGAGAGTGATTCACCTTCGGTTTGGATATCAACATATACAATATCACCAAGTTGGCCTTGAGCAAAATCGGTAATTCCTACCACTGCAACATTGCCCTCTATCTTTAACCATTCGTGGTCTTTTGTGTACTTTAAATTTGCCGGGATATTCATTTTCTCTAATTTTTAAATTTATGCAAATATATTTAAAAGATTTATAATCATAAGCGTTTTAGTGCAAGTTTTATTAAATCCTCAAGCCTTACGGCCGGGTTCTCTTTCAGAATAGAATCAACAACACGTTCAACAGCAGCTTTTGAGAATCCGAGAAGAACAAGAGCCGTAGTAGCCTCGGATCTCTCTGCAGAGCTCTCCTGCTGAAATATTTGAGTACTCAGATCTTCGCCTCCGCTCTTGCCGATTTTATCTTTAAGATCAACAAGCACTCTTTGAGCTGTCTTTAGGCCTATACCTTTGATAGACTTTATTTTATTTACATCACCAGCAATGATTGCCACACGAATCTCTTCGGGAGACATAGAAGATAGCATTGTCCTTGCCGTATTCGGGCCAATTCCGGAAACATCAATGAGGTTACGGAAAACAAAACGCTCCTCTTTATCAAAAAATCCGAAAAGAAGCTCAGAATCCTCTCTTAGATGGTGATGAATAAATAGTTTAACATCTGCACCCTGAACAAGTCGGGAGAAGGTGTTCAGAGATATCAGAACTTTATAGCCAACTCCGTTGTTTTCAATAACAACTTCGGTTGGTGATATTTCAGCAAGTGTGCCTTTAATATATTCGTACATTTGATAAGAGATTAGAAGTCCAAATTTACTATTTTTGCCAAATATTAATAACATAATAATGATATCCGATATCAATCAATTAAGATTACAATTCCCTATATTGGGGAGAGAGATATATTCCAAACCGTTGGTCTACTTTGATAATGCAGCGACAGCGCAAAAACCGTTATCGGTAATTGAGATGAGCAGTTTACTTTTGGAGCAGACAAACGGAAATGTTCATAGAGCTCCGCACAGGATGGCTAACGACTGCACATCATACTATGAGGGGGCCAGAGAGAAGGTTCGTGCATTTTTGAATGCATCTGGGACCGATGAAATAATATTCACATCCGGAACGACGGCATCAATAAACCTTATTGCTCGATCATTCTCATCAAAATTTTTAAAATCAGGAGATACAATCCTTTTATCTCAAGCAGAACATCACTCAAACATTGTTCCATGGCAGTTGGTTGCCAATGAGCTGGGATTGAATATAAAAGTGCTGCCGGTAGATCAGAGTGGTCGGATACTGTCCGAAAAGATAGATGAATATCTGGATGATAGCGTAAAGCTAATCTCAATAACACATATCTCTAATGTGACGGGTCTTATTACACCTGTAAAGGATATCTGCAAAAAGGCTCAGGCAAAAGGAGTTATTACGGTTATAGATGGAGCACAGGGTATTGTTCACTCAAAAGTTGATGTTAAGGATATCGGCTGTGACTTTTATGCCTTTTCGGCACATAAACTTTACGGGCCAACAGGTGTAGGAGTTCTCTACGGAAAAAGGGATCTGCTTGAGCAGATGCCGCCCTGGATGGGAGGTGGCGATATGATTGAATCGGTTTCGTTTGAGAAGACTGAATATGCACCTCTCCCACTAAAATTCGAAGCCGGTACTCCAAATTATGCCGGTGTTGCAGCTATGGGAGCAGCATTAGATTTTTGCAACTCATTGGTAGAGAATATTCACAAGCATGAATCTGACCTGATTAAGGCCATGAAGGAGGGACTCTCGGAAATAGATGGGATTAAACTATTCGGTGGATTTGAAAATGAAAGGATTCCTCTATTCTCATTTACTGTTGATGGTGCGCACGCTTCTGATATTGCAATATTAATGGATAAAATGGGGATAGCACTTCGTTCGGGAAAACTTTGCGCAGAACCTCTTGTAAAGCATTTCGGAGCAGAGTCGGTAGTTAGAGCCTCCCTGTTGCCATACAATACTCTGGAGGAGGTTGAAATATTTATATCCTCATTAAAGAGAGTTGTGAAGATGTTATTGAATTAACCCACATTTAAAATATTATAATTTAAATATCTGTAATATGTCAATTAAAGAAGAGGAGCAAAGAATTATAGAGGAGTTTTCGGTTTTTGACGACTGGATGGATAAATATGAGTATCTCATTGAGATAGGTAAATCTCTCCCGGTAATAGATGAGTCTGGCAAGAGTGAGCCTAATCTCATAAACGGCTGCCAATCACGAGTATGGCTTGCAGCTGAATATAAAGAAGGTAAGATTTGGTTTACTGCCGATAGCGATGCAATAATTACAAAAGGGATAATCTCTCTGTTAATAAGAGTATTATCGGGGAGAACACCAAAAGAGATATTGGATGCCGACCTCGCATTTATCGGACAGATTGGTCTTGAGGAGAATCTATCTCCAACAAGAGCGAACGGACTTCGCTCAATGATTATTAAAATCCGCACATATGCGGCTGCTTATATAAACAATTAGGATATGGAACTTGAAAGATCTATAGTTAGGGCACTCAGGCAAGTATTTGACCCTGAGATTCCTGTAAATGTATACGACCTTGGTCTCATTTATGAAATCAAGATTGATAGTGATAACAAAGCATATATCAAAATGACTCTAACTGCTCCAAATTGTCCTATGGCCGACCAGTTGCTGGAGGATGTAAATGATGCAGTTCTTGATGTTCCCGGGGTGACCGACGTTGCAATTGAGCTGACATTTGAACCACCGTGGGACAAGAGCAGAATGAGCGATGAGGCGCTTCTCGAGCTTGGACTTCTGTAATGAGTGAATATTACAAATACTATATGCTCTTAGGTTCGAACCTGGGCGATAAAGAGGGGGTAATCTTAAGAGCTGTTGAGGAGCTTTCAAAGTTTGCCCTGAAAAGCCCAAGGAGATCCGCTTTTTATGTGACCGAACCATGGGGATTCGAGTCGGAGGAGCTGTTTTATAATATGGCACTGGAGTTGGAGAGCAACCTCTCTCCTTCAAATATGATATCTGCAATTGGGGAAATAGAGGAGAGGCTCGGCAGAGTGAGAGAGGGGAAGGGTTACACATCGAGAATTATTGATATTGATATCCTCTTTTGCGATGACAAAATTGTTGAGACTCCGGAGTTGATAATACCACATCCGAGGGTACATCTGCGCAACTTTGCACTGATTCCTCTGTCAGAGCTTAACGGCGAGTTGTTACATCCACGCTTAGGCCTCACAATTAACGAACTTATAAAAGAGTGTCAAGACAAACTTTTGGTAAAAAAAGTCAGTTAAAAACACTATTTTCGCACAAAATAAATTTTCATTTCTATGACACAAGAAGAACTGTTTAAAAACCTTATTGCACACGCTAAAGAGTACGGGTTTATTTTTCCTTCGAGCGAAATTTATGATGGTTTAAGCGCTGTTTACGATTACGGTCAGATGGGTGTTGAGCTTAAAAACAACATTAAAAGATATTGGTGGGACGCAATGGTAAAGTTGCACGAGAATATTGTGGGGATTGATTCTGCTATATTTATGCATCCGAGAATCTGGGAGGCTTCGGGCCACGTGGGGGCTTTTAACGATCCGCTAATCGACAATAAAGACTCAAAGAAGAGGTATAGAGCAGATGTTCTTCTTGAAGATCATATTGCAAAGATTGAAGAGAAAATCGAGAAAGAGGTAGAGAAGGGCAGAAAAAAATTCGGAGAGGCATTCGATGAGGCTCAGTTCCGGGCTACTAATCCAAATGTTTTAAGAAATGTTCAGAAGGCAGAAGAGGTAAGGAGAAGGATGAACGATGCCCTTAATGCAAACGACCTCGATGCCGTTAAGCAATTGATAATAGATTGTGAAATTGTATGCCCTATTTCAGGTACAAGAAACTGGACCGATGTAAGACAGTTTAATCTTATGTTCAGCACTCAAATGGGTAGCGTCTCCGACGATACGAATATCATTTACCTCAGGCCTGAGACAGCGCAGGGGATCTTTGTAAACTTCCTGAATGTCCAAAAGACAGGCAGGATGAAGGTACCTTTTGGGATTGCCCAAATTGGAAAAGCATTCAGAAATGAGATAGTTGCAAGACAGTTTATCTTTAGAATGAGGGAGTTCGAGCAGATGGAGATGCAGTTCTTTGTTCGTCCAGGCGAAGAGATGAAGTGGTATGCATATTGGAAAGAGGCAAGGTTAAAGTGGCACAAGGCTTTGGGGCTTGGCGACAACAAATATCGTTTCCACGATCACGAAAAGCTGGCTCACTATGCAAACGCAGCTGCCGATATTGAGTTTGAGTTCCCATTCGGATTCAAAGAGTTAGAGGGAATACACTCTCGTACCGACTTCGATCTTGGTAATCACCAGAAATTCTCCGGAAGAAAAATTCAGTACTTCGATCCGGAGACCAATGAGAGCTATGTTCCATACGTAGTTGAGACATCAATCGGCCTCGATAGAACCTTCCTTGCAGTATACTCAACAGCATATTGCGAAGAGAAGCTCGATAACGGTGAGGAGAGAGTTGTTCTTAAACTGCCGGCAGTTCTTGCTCCTATAAAACTGGCTGTTCTCCCGCTCGTGAAAAAGGATGGTCTTCCCGAAATGGCAAGAGAGATAATGAATGATCTTAAGTTCGATATATCATGCCAGTACGATGAAAAAGACAGTATCGGAAAGAGGTATCGCCGGCAGGATGCAATTGGAACGCCGTTCTGTGTTACAATAGATCACCAAAGCCTGCAGGACAATTGTGTTACTATAAGATATCGCGATTC
>JAFIHK010000170.1 GCA_017848635.1 Bacteroidales bacterium
AAGCAGTACAATCTTCAGAAATTTTGTAAGCCATTTTTATTATTTTTTAATTGGTTATTTTCTGCAAATATAAAAATTTGGTTCTAATAGAACAATAGTAATTGTATATTTGCATATGAATCAAAACAGATTTAATCGTATGAAGAAGCTGATTTTCATATTGTCCCTGCTCCTTACTTGGGGCACTCCCGATTCGGGAATCAAAGGTCAGACTCAAACTGCCAACTTAAAGTTTAATAAGCTTATACACGATTTCGGAACATTCGACATCAAAGACGGGAAAAAAAGCTACACATTTACCTTTACAAATACCGGAAGCACCCCTGTTGTTATTCAGACTGTAATTTCATCTTGCGGCTGTACAACTCCAACCTGGACAAAGAGTCCGGTTTTGCCCGGTAAAAACGGCGAAATTAATGTTGTCTACCTCAACGACCAGGGAGCATATCCATTTGAGAAGGCTCTTTCAGTTTATGTAGCTGGCAGTCAGAAGCCTATCGTACTAAAAATCAAGGGCAATGTAAGAGATAAAAATTATAAGGCTTCCGATTCATTTCCCTTTTCAGCCGGTAACATACGATTCAGGAGCTCAACTATAAATGCCGGAATGGTAGCTCGCAACATTAAAAAGGAGTTCTCTGTAAATTGCTATAACAATGCTGCAAAAGGGGTTCGTCTATCTGCAGTTAATCTTCCTAAAGGTATATCTGTCTCATTTGACCCGAATCCTCTTACTGCAAAAAGCAGTGCGGATATGAAGGTTATTATCGACCCATCTGTGATTAACGACTGGGGTTCAAAAAAGTTACAAATAACACTTGCTGAGAACGGCAAGGTAGTCTCTTCGAACAAAATCGAACTCTCATTCGTTATAATTGACAATTTTTCGGGAATGACCCGTGAACAGATCTCTAACGCTCCTCTTCCTGTAGCCGATAAGAGTTCTGTAGATTTCGGAGAGAAACAAAGGGGCACTCAAATAGATGCCTCTTTTGATATAAAGAATTATGGTAACAACGATTTGGTGATATATAAAGTTGAATCTGACAATCCAAAAGCTCAAATCTCATATCAGAGAGTTACAAAAGGGGGAAAAAGCAGCAAAATTTCGCTTAAACTTCCAGGGAGCAGCAGGAGCGGGAATTATACTTCATCAATGTCATTATATACTAACTCCCCATCAAGACCGGTGATTAATTTGTCTATTGAGGGAAAAATCAGGTAGAAGAGAAATGGAGAAAGATCACAACAGTGCCCTCACTGTAAATGAGGGAGTTCCACAACCCCCGATTACTAATCCTTACATTGGAAATTTTTATAAAAAGAACAGGCAGAAGAGATTATCTGCCAAGGATTATGTAGATGGAATAGTAGCGGGAAATAGAATTATTCTTAGTCAGGCTATTACGCTAATAGAGAGCTCTCTCGAAGAGCATAGGATTATGGCAGAGGAGATTGTTCAGGCATGTGCCTCTCATGCTGTAAAGTCTAAAAGAATAGGTATTACCGGAGTACCCGGAGCCGGAAAAAGTACATTCATTGAGTCTTTTGGTCATTTGATTACTGACTCTGGAAATAAACTTGCTGTTTTGGCAATAGACCCTAGCAGCGAGAGAAGTAAAGGTAGTATTCTTGGCGATAAGACCAGAATGGAGAAGCTGGCAAATGATCCAAACGCATTCATCAGACCCAGCCCAAGTGCAGGGTCACTTGGAGGTGTAGCACGAAAGACACGTGAATCAATTGTTTTATGCGAGGCTGCCGGATTTAATTATATATTTATAGAGACTGTGGGTGTTGGACAGTCCGAAACTGCCGTACACTCAATGACCGATTTCTTCCTTTTGCTTATGTTGTCCGGTGCCGGAGATGAGCTTCAGGGAATAAAGAGGGGAATTATGGAGATGTCCGATCTTATAGCAATTACAAAGTCGGACGGTACAAATATCGAGAAAGCGACTCTGGCAAAAGCATTATACGGTAATGCACTTCATCTTTTTCCTCCATCGGAATCTGGCTGGACTCCTTGTGCACTTACAACATCTGCTGTAACGCAGGAGGGACTCTCCGATGTACTCTCGAAAATTGAGGAGTACTTTGATCTCACTGTCAGGAACGGTTACTACGAACATAGGAGAAGAGAGCAGGCGAGGTACTGGATGTATGAGACAATAAATGAAACCCTAAAAAATAAATTCTACGGCAATTCATATATTAAACATAAAATCACTGAGTGCGAACAGCAGGTGCTTAACGGTGAAACAAGCTCATATGTTGCTGCTTATGAACTTATCAAATATTATGAATCGTTATGAACATCATACTAGAGGCATTAAAGACGAGCATTGAGATTACCGGACTGGTAATGATAATGATGCTGTTAATTGAGTACATAAATGTAAAATCTCACGGCAAATCATTCAGTAAACTTCAAAAATCCAAAACCAGGCAGGTTCTTTTTGCTACTCTTTTGGGTCTTATTCCAGGATGTGTAGGAGGATTTGCTGTTGTCTCTCTCTTTACGCACAGGTTGCTAAGTTTCGGATCTCTTATCGCAATGATGATTGCCAGCGCAGGCGACGAAGCCTTTATTATGCTTGCAATGATTCCAAAAGAGTCACTTATCCTTTTTGCAATTCTAACCGCTATCGCAATAGTAGCCGGTATTATTGCAGATAAACTATTTGTGGTTCCGGCTCCATTTACCAAAGAGCACTATGAGATTCATACAATGGATGTTGGCTCACAACATATAACTCAAAAGACCGGAATAAAGGAGAATCTAAAAAATATAGGTAAGGAGAGGGCTCTTATAATTGCAGGAATTGTGATTTTTATAATCGCATCATTAACAGGACTTGCCGGTCATGAACACCATGCAGGGGAGGAGCATATGCACACTTCACTGAATCTGCTGGATGAAAAGTGGATTAATATTCTTTTTATGGGAGTAAGTATAGTCACCCTATACCTTACTCTAGCTGCAAATGATCACTTTATCAAAGAGCACCTTTGGTCACATGTTGTTCTTAAACACTTCAGGGCTATTTTTCTCTGGACATTCGGTGCATTGATAGTTATTCACTATGGAATGGAGTTCCTGCATGTTAAGAACTGGATAAAGGACAATGTTATGGTTATGATTCTTATTGCCGTACTCATTGGAATTATTCCGGAATCCGGACCGCACATAGTCTTTATAACCCTTTTTGCATCGGGCATGGTGCCATTCAGTGTACTTTTGGCAAGCTCAATTGTACAGGATGGACATACAGCTTTACCACTACTGGCCGAGAGTAAAAAATGTTTTATTAAAGCCAAAGCATTTAATATGGGTGTAGGCCTAATAGCAGGAACGGCCTTCCACCTTTTGGGTTTCTAGCCGTTCCGCAAATTCAATTATTACAGGAAGAGTTTTTTATTCTCCATTCATCGAGATTAGAAACTCTTCGTTATTTTGAGTCTTCTCCAGCCTGGTCTTCATAAACTCCATAGCCTCTACAGAATTCATATCTGCAAGATAATTTCTCAATATCCATATCCTGTTGAGATTATCCTTATCGAAGAGCAGATCGTCTCTACGGGTACTACTAAGTGTTACATCAACTGCCGGGAATACCCTCTTATTTGAAAGTTTTCTGTCCAGTTGGAGCTCCATGTTACCTGTGCCCTTGAACTCTTCAAAAATAACCTCATCCATCTTAGAACCTGTCTCTGTAAGGGCAGTAGCAAGAATTGTGAGTGAGCCTCCATTTTCGATATTTCTTGCAGCTCCGAAGAATCTTTTTGGTTTATGCAGTGCATTTGCATCCACACCACCACTGAGTACTTTGCCGGAAGCTGGCTGAACTGTATTGAACGCACGTGCAAGCCTTGTAATCGAATCAAGAAGAATAACCACATCATGACCACACTCAACCAGCCTTTTTGCCTTTTCCAGAACAATATTGGCCACTTTAACATGTCTGTCGGCCGGTTCATCAAAAGTAGATGCTACAACTTCCGCTTTCACACTGCGTGCCATATCTGTCACCTCCTCAGGTCTCTCATCGATAAGGAGAACGATCATATAAACTTCGGGATGGTTATCTGCAATTGCATTGGCAATTGCTTTTAGCAACATTGTTTTACCTGTTTTTGGCTGTGCAACGATAAGTCCACGCTGTCCTTTACCAATAGGGGCAAAAAGATCTACAACCCTGGTAGATAAGTTATTATGCCCATTTGAAGTTATATTGAACTTCTCGTCTGGGAAAAGAGGTGTAAGAAAATCAAACGGCACTCTGTCTCTAATAAATTCAGGACTTCTTCCGTTAATCTGGCTTACTTTTACAAGAGGAAAGTATTTATCTCCCTCTCTAGGTGGCTTGATCTCCCCGACAAGTGTGTCTCCAGTCTTTAAACCATATAATTTTATTTGATTTTGAGACAGATAGATATCATCAGGAGAGTTTAAGTAGTTATAGTCCGATGAACGTAAGAAACCATACCCGTCCGGCATAATTTCAAGAACACCCGTTGCCTCAACAACCCCTTCAAACTCAATTTTTGGTTTTATATCTTTTATTATTTTTTTGTCTCTCGGCTCTTTATCTCTCGGCTCTTCGTGAACAGGTGTTTGGGCAACTGCCGGAGCCTCCTGAGCACTTTCGGAAGAATCTTCGGCAGATTCATTTATTGCAGGAAGCTCTAACTCCGGCAGAGCTACATGCTCTTTTGCCTGAGCAGGATGCTTCTTATGCTTTCTTCCCCTTTTGTTTGGTTGTGATTTTACGGTTGAAGTATCTGAATCTTCTGTTTTTGAAAGAGTAGGTGTTACCGGTTTTACCTCTTCGGCCGGAGTCTCTCTCTCCTGTTTCACAACAACAGGTTCGGAACTCTTTTCGGCAACTGACGGTTTCTTTCCTTTTGGACCCCTCTTACCGAATTTAAGTCCCTTTTTATCGCCTTTCTCAATATTCTCGGCAGGGATAGGAGCGCTTACGATTTCCGGTAATGCTTCGTTACCAGTTTGCTCCGTTTTTTGTTCATTTGGAGATGAGACCTTAACTATTCTTTTTCTCATTTGTCTCGGAGAACCTATCCCCTGAATAGCTTGTTCGTCCAATATTTTATAGATAAGATCCTCTTTTGAAGCATTTTTAGCCTTAGCAATCTTAAGTTGCTCTGCTATTGCAATCAAGTCTTCCTGACTCTTCTTGCTAAGTTCTGTTATGTCGTACATTTAATTGATTTGGAAGTTGATTATCTGAACAGATATCTTGAATTTTTACAAATGTACGAAAAAACTATTTAATCGCAATAAGCTCTACCTCTGCTCTGGCATTTTTCGGAAGATCTTTAACCGCAAAAGCAGCTCTTGCAGGGAAAGGTTCGTCAAAATAGAGAGTATAGACTTCGTTCATTGACGCAAAGTCATTTATATCTGTAAGATAGACTGTGGTTTTTACAACATCGGAAAAATTATATCCTGCTTCATCCAATATTGCTTTTATATTTTTGAATATCTGATCGAAGCATTCAAAAGCACCACCAGCAGGAAACTCACCTGTTAGCGGATCGATAGGTAATTGTCCGGAAACGAATAACATTCCGTTCTTCTCAACAGCCTGGCTATACGGTCCAACAGCTTTAGGGGCAAAAGGAGTCGAAATAACTTTCTTCATAACTATATAATTTGATTTGATTAATCTTTATCCCAGTAACTTGCATTCTTCTTGAACTGAAGAAGATCGGCAAGTGCAGATGCCTTTGCGT
>JAFIHK010000171.1 GCA_017848635.1 Bacteroidales bacterium
GAGAGTTTAAAAAAATCTTCGATGAAAACTCCGGAGCGCGGAATATGGTTGCTCTAAATTCTCAGAATGTGGGTAAACTCTTTTCGGGTTTATTCGATTCTCAAATATGGAAATACTCAGAATTCTTCAGGAATTCGGGTTCATGGCTAATATTGACCGGAGAGGGTAAAAAGGGTGAGATCTCTTTTGCAGGTAATATATATAACAGTAAGGGCCTTGGTGCCTACTCAAGCATCTTCAGGGGGGTTGAGCCCGGAAAAATTGATGCTCCGGATATTCTCCCATCCGGAACTCTGGGGATGTTTTCTATATCCTCTTCCGATTTCGGAAGATATCTGAAAAACAGAGAGAGATACTCTGCCTCCAATAAGCTTGCAGACTCATCACAGTTCATTGCATATTCGAACTGGTTCAAATCACTGAAATGTGCCGAAGTATCAGCTGCATACATTGATAATGGTACATCTTTTGAATGGATAACACTGCTTCGCTGCAAGAATAATATAACTGAGAGAGACTCGTCTGCCTCAAGGGCTCTAAAGGTACTTTTCGGAGAGCTTTATGGCAGATACAGAGACGAGATTGTCAGGCGGGTAGGCGATTGGATGATTTTGGGATCGGTAGAGTCTCTTAAACTTGTTGAGAGTTCGGTGTCAAAGGATTCTACTCTGGGGAACTATTTTAGAAAAGAGATTCCCGGGAGGTTTCATAAAAATGGTGGTGCCGTTATGTATGGATTTATAGGAGAAGAGCTCTCTTCTCAATTTAAGGACTCATTTTTTAACAGGAGGGTAAATAGCTTTCTCTCTCGATCTGCCAAGGATAGTACACACAGTGAAACGATCTTTTTTACACTCCTGCCGGACGAAGATTTATTGAGGGCGGAGCTACATTTCGTTTCGCAAAAATAACCTATATTTGTTTTCATTATGGAAGTTTTCATTACCGTAATTATTGTAGTTTTTCTCTTTTTCTGGGTGCTCTCCAGGCTCCTTCCCTTTCTGATTGCATTTTGGGTGAAGAAGAAAATGGGGCAATTCGGCCACTTTGGCAATTCTACTCCGAATGATCCGGAGGCTGAACGTAGAAGAGAGGGGGATGTTTTTATCAACAATCCGGGTAATAAGGAGAAGGTTGTCGATAAAAATGTAGGGGAGTATGTAGATTTCGAAGAAAAAAAATAATCAATATGAATCAATTCTTAAGGATTTTGTCTTTTGCCAGACCAGTAGGCAGATACTGGCCGCCTTATCTCATTCTGAGTATATTTTCGGTCCTGTTCGGGATTCTGAACTATGCTCTGATAGGACCTGTACTGGCTGTTCTTTTTCAGCCTGATGCTATTGCTGCGCAGCCGGTTGTTCCTGAATTTGCATGGTCGGCGGGGTATTTTAAGGCCTGGTTCAATTATGAGCTTACCTCCATTATAAGCAGACATAGCGTAATGATGGGGCTTGTATTCGTTTGTACAATGCTAATATTTACAACATTCCTTTCGAATCTGACCCGGTATATGTCGCAAAGGATCCTTGTAAGTGTAAAGACCAAACTTATGCTAAATATGAGAATGGCTCTTTATGACAAGATTTCAAGGTTGCATATCGGTTATTTTCACAATAGAAAAAAGGGTGATATTCTTTCCAGTGTCTCAAACGATGTCAATGAGGTTCAGAACAGTATCGCAGCAAGCTTTCATATTATGTTCAGGGATCCTCTTCTGGTGATAGGTTTTCTTATCGCCCTGTTTTATATGTCTGTTAAACTTACACTCATCACTCTTCTTGCGCTTCCGTTATCTGCAATAGTGATTGGCAGGATAAGCCGCAGCCTTAAGAGAGGTGCGACCGATGCCCAGACAATACTTGGGCAGATAATAAGTAACTTTGAGGAGACAATATCAGGCGCCAGAATTATCAAGGCATTTAATGCCCAAAGGTATGTAAGGGGTAAGTTTGAGAATCTTAATAAGAAGCATCGTCGTTCGAGCAGGAGGATGTTCAACAAACAGGAGCTGGCCTCCCCTCTTTCGGAGTTCTTGGGAGTTACTGTAGCTGCAGGGGTCCTGTTTTATGGCGGGTATTTGCAGACAAAGGGTCAGCTTGGAATGTCCTGGCCCGATTTCGTCGTCTACATTGGTTTTTACTGGAGGGTTCTTGAGCCTGCAAAGGCAATAACATCTGCCTATGCAAATATTCAGAGGGGTTTGGCTTCGGCCGAGAGGGTCTTCGCCATACTGGATGTAGAGCCTGCAATCGTTAAAAGGGCCGACGCTATTAAAGTTTCTGAGTTTAAGGAGTCAATTCTGTTTGATAATGTCTCGTTTGCATATAAGGATGAGCCTGTTTTAAAGAATATCAATCTTGAGATAAAGAAGGGCAAAATGATCGCCCTTGTCGGCCCTTCGGGTGCCGGGAAATCGACTATGGCCGATCTTATTCCAAGATTTTACGATGTTACCTCCGGTTCGATTAAGGTTGACGGAGTTGATATAAGGGATTATCAACCGAAAGATCTTATAGGTCTTTTGGGTATCGTGACTCAGGAGGCGATTCTATTTAACGATTCAGTATATAATAACATATGTTTTGGTATGGAGGGAGTATCCGAAGAGGATGTAATCAACGCCGCCAAAATTGCCAATGCTCATGAATTCATCGAAAAGATGGAGATGGGTTATGAAACAAATATCGGGGACAGAGGGTCAAAACTTTCAGGTGGTCAGCGCCAGCGTTTGGCAATTGCCAGAGCGGTTCTGAAAAATCCACCGATTCTCATCCTTGATGAGGCTACAAGTGCTCTTGATACCGAAAGCGAAAGGCTTGTTCAGGATGCTCTTACAAATCTTATGAAGAACAGGACTTCGGTTGTTATTGCTCACCGTTTATCAACAATTCAACACGCCGACGAGATCATCGTTCTCAAATCGGGAATGATTGTTGAGAGGGGTAGTCATCAGGAGCTTATTTCAAATAAAGGATTATATTCTCACTTGTGTGAGTTACAAACATTTGCTTAAATTAGAATGGAAAAAGTAGATTCAGTAAATAAATTACTGGAAGGGAGCTTCAAGGCTAATTGGGACTACCCTGCACTCTCCAATTATCAGGGTATCACTCTCTATTACAGAGATGTGGCAAGAAAGATTGAAAAGCTTCACATACTTTACGAGTTGTGCGGACTTGAGAAGGGCGATAAAATATCTATCTGCTCAAAGAATCAGGCAAACTGGGGTGTGGCTTTTCTCTCTGCAATAACCTACGGAGCTGTTGCTGTTCCGATTCTTCACGAGTTTAAACCCGGAAATATTCACCATATCGTTAACCACTCTGAGTCGAGAATTCTGTTTGTTGAGGATTCGATATGGGAGCAGTTGAGTGGTGCGGAGATGCCCGGGCTTGATGCTGTAATAAATATTTCGGACTTCTCTATTTATGAATCATCTGCAAAGAAGATTCTTGAGGCTCGCGAGAGGCTGAATGAACTTTTCGGGAAAAAATTCCCTCGTAATTTTGGGCCTGAGCAGGTCTCATATTTTGAAGATACTCCGGAGGATCTGGCTGTAATAAACTATACATCGGGAACTACCGGTTTTTCAAAGGGGGTTATGCTGCCATATCGAAGTATAATGGGAAATCTGCTTTTTGCCAAAGATGTACTTCCGCAGCTCAATAATTCATGCAATGTGGTCTCTATGTTGCCTGTTGCCCATATGTACGGGATGATGTTCGAGTTTCTGTACGAGATGAGTGCCGGTGTTCACGTACATTTCCTTACCCGTATACCTAGTCCTAAAATCATAATGGACGCCTTCGACATAATTAAACCGGATATTATCATATCTGTACCTCTGATTATTGAGAAAATATATAAGAAAAAGCTTCAACCGCTTATTAATAAGACTCCTGTGAGGGTAATGCTTAATCTGCCTATAATTGAAAAGCAGATAGAGAAGAAGATCAGGAAGGAGCTTATAAAGACTTTTGGGGGGAAATTTATTGAAATAATCATTGGTGGTGCGGCGTTCAACAGGGAGGCTGAGGCATTCTTCAGAAGGATTGGTTTTCCTTATACAGTCGGTTACGTTATGACTGAATGCGGACCAATAATTTCATATGCTCCGTGGAGTAACACCAAACTCTACTCTTGCGGCAGAGTTGTAAGGGGGATGAATATTAAGATTGACTCCTCCGATCCTCAGAATACTCCTGGAGAGATTCTGGTAAAGGGCGATAATGTTATGATTGGCTATTACAAGAATCCCGAAGCGACAAATGCTGTATTTACAGAGGATGGCTGGATGCGTACGGGCGATATGGGGGTTATTGACGGCGACGGATTCCTCTATATTAAGGGGAGGAGTAAGAGCATGATCCTGGGCTCAAACGGACAGAACATCTATCCTGAGGAGATCGAGAGTATTCTCAATAATATGCCTTATGTTGTAGAGTCACTTATAATTGAGGATAAGGGATCGCTGGTCGCTCTCGTCTACCCCGATTTTGAATCTGCTGAGAAGGATGGCTATAGTGAGGATATGTTAAGAGCTAAGATGGAGGAGAACAGAGCTGAGGCAAATGCGGATCTGCCTAACTACTGCAAAATCGCTTCCATTGAGATATTCCCCGAAGAGTTTGAAAAGACTCCTAAAAGAAGTATTAAAAGATTTTTATATCAAAGATAAGTTTATGACACCTGAAAAACAGCTGCAGTTCGACAAGAGCTACCTGGAGATGGCATTTGTGTGGGCAAAGAATTCTTATTGCAAGAGAAGGCAGGTTGGTGCTCTTATTGTTAAAGAGAGAATGATTATATCCGATGGATACAATGGAACTCCTTCGGGGTTCGAAAATGTGTGTGAAGATGAAGATGGGAAGACAAAGGCCTATGTTCTTCATGCCGAAGCCAACGCAATCACAAAAATTGCAAAGAGCAGCAATAACAGTAACGGAGCTACAATGTATGTTACCACTGCTCCCTGTATCGAGTGTGCAAAACTGATTATTCAGGCCGGCATTAAAAGGCTGGTCTACAGGGATCACTACTCTGTGAGGGATGGAATTGAACTTTTAGAAAAGGTTGGAATTGAGGTTGTTAATTTGGAGGATGAGTTATGAATAAAATATTCTCATTAAGAAATATCACAGTTTTTCTGCTGATTGTTACCGCTCTTCTATTACTGTTTAATCTCAAGCAGAGGAGACAATATGAGGTTAAGGCCGAAAATTGGGATAAACTTATGCTTATACTCGGCCAGCTGGATCAGAATTATGTCGATTCCATAAACCACGGTAAACTTACCGAAACAATAATCCCGATAATATTGGAGTCGCTTGATCCTCACTCTATCTATCTGCCTCCTCAGGAGCGCCAGCAGGCAGAGGATGCACTGGATGGCGATTTTGACGGAATTGGGATTGAATTTAATGTTCCAAACGATACAGCAATAGTTGTTAATGTTATCTCTGGCGGTCCGTCGGATAAGGCCGGCCTTCTCTCCGGAGACAGAATCGTTAAGGTTGGAGATAAGAACGTGGCAGGAGTGAAGCTGAACCAGGACTCTCTGGTGAAACTCCTTAGAGGTCCTTCCGGGACCAATGTTGATGTTGGAATCAAACGCGGAGGTTCTTCAACTTTAGTACCTTTTAAGATTAAAAGAGGAAAGATTCCTGTTAAGAGCATAGATGTAGCATATATGGTAGATGCGGAGAGAGGTTATATAAAACTGTCCAAATTCTCAAGAACAAGTCACAAGGAGTTTGTTCAGGCTGTTAAGGATTTGAAACAGCAGGGGATGAAGGAGCTTATCTTCGATTTGAGGGGTAACACGGGCGGATATCTGGATCAGGCACTCCTGCTATCTAATGAGTTTCTCAAAAAGGGAGAGATGATTGTTTATATGGAGGGGCTTCACAGGAGTCGCGAAGAGTTCCGGGCAGATGCGAACGGAAGTTGCAAGGATATTGATCTTAAGGTGCTGATCGATGAAAATTCGGCATCATCGAGTGAGATC
>JAFIHK010000172.1 GCA_017848635.1 Bacteroidales bacterium
AAATTGATGCCGATTGTGACACCCTTGAGTTCAAAACTGCTCTTGTCAAAATCGACAGGTTCGAAGATCAGCTCGTCGTAAATTGATCCGTTCCACTCAATTTTACCGCCGACATATTTTACTACAGAGGCTCCGGAAACCATCTGCCCTGAGACAGAGTAATTCCCTTCCAGAAAAAATTCTACGACAGGTTCATACATTATGCCCACCGTAACCTTTGGTTCGTTCATACCTTTAGATTTTTTTTAAGTTTCTCAGCAATTTCCATAGTCTCCTCAAATGAGAAGAGAACCTCGTCGAATATTTCGGCAATCTGCACTGAATCGATCTTCTCAAAATCCTTCTCAAGTGGTGTAATCAAAACTCCTCCCATATCTACCGATGCGGGGCTCAGCAAAATATTTTTATTCCCCTCCGCAAAAAAGTGGGAAGGGCGATGCCTCTTTCGTAAAAAGACAACAATTGTCCAGATACCATTTTCGTACCAACAAAGCACGTTGAGCATAGGTTCCCCTTCGCCCTCATTAACCGGAAGCAGGGCACAAATCCCCTCAAAAGCATCTCTGGCTCTGTCAACAGACTCACTCTCAATAACAATTACTCCGTTCAGTTTTTCGTTCAGAGCATAAATATTTGTATTCAGAGACTTTGCAATTATCTCTCTGCCTATCTTAGGCAGCTCGCTCTCTATTGGCAGAAATCCTCTGTTTCCCGCCTGAAAATGGAAGTGGTCAGGAGCAGATGCCCCACATTTTGGACCGTTGTAAAAGAGTGTGTACCCCTCAATCTCTCTTGCCAGATTTATCATCGAGACTACTCTTCCCGATATTAACTGAGGAATATGCTCATTTACAGGAATTGTAAGGTGTTTCGGAAAAATGGGGAACGGATTTATCAGTACTGTATAGCTCGCCATAACATTACCGAAATCACCGGTAAAGTTATACGAGAGACCTGTTTGGACTTCAGGTCTGTTCTCTTCACACAAAAAACACTTCCTCTCGTTTATCGATTTTGCATCGACTTTAGCAGCCGAAGAGACAATCCTGGCCGGATTGAACTGAACCTTAAACGGAAATCCGTTTACAATCAACTCTTTTGTTCTGACACCTTCAAGTGCCTTATAGTTATTGGCTGCCTGCTCCCAGGTTTCAAGCTGTTCTGTGAAAAATGACGCCAGGGCCTCTTTTGAAAGCGGTTTATACATTTGGGATTATCTGTTTTTTTTGTTCATTTCAATTCTGGCAAGAAGTTCCCAAGTACGGATCCTGTCCTTGTAGGTATTATGTGCATTCATCTTCACTATATCAAGTGATGCATCGGAGTTGTCCTCCCAGCGGCGACAGTGATAAAGCACATCATAGATACGTCCAATCTGATATTTACGAGATATATTCAGACCAAGAGCATAATCCTCACCATAACTGGTATTAGGAACTTTGATATCTCTTAAAACAGGAGTGTAAAATGCCCTAGGAGCGCCCAAACCATTGATCCTAAGAGCATTGTTTCTTCCGTTATCGGGAGTCCACTCTTTATGATCGATAATTCCGGGAGCAATCATCTCCATTTTGAAATTGGTCATCATATATGTTCCAACAACCATTGCACAGTTCTGCTCATAGAAAGATTCAACAACCTTTTTAAGTGTATCCGGACCTGAATAAACATCGTCACTGTCGAGTTGAACGGCAAATTTTCCGCATTTAGGGTGATGAACACCCATATTCCAGCATCCGCCGATACCTAGGTCTCTCCTCTCCGGTATGATGTGAACAAGCCTCTCATCGGAACTGTATTTGCGTATAGCCTCGGTGGTACCGTCGGTCGAATGGTTATCTACTATAATGAGATTGAATTTGAATTCGGTAACCTGCATCAATACCGATTTGATAGCATCCTCAATTGTCTTGATTCTGTTGTATACGGGAATGATTACAGATGCCTCATATTCGAAATTACCTTCGTTGAACTCAATTTTGCTGAATTCCGGCTTGAGATAGCCTCCAATTGCTTTAAGATGCTCCGTACAAGCCTCCTCCATCTCTATCTGCACACCTCTGTTCTTTGGATCAACATAATCAAAAATCTTCTCCCCCGATTTACGTGTATCGTTTTCAACCTCTGTATACAGATATTCGTTGATATGCACCAGCTCCCCTACTCTGCTGGCTCTCAGTCTTAAATCGTAAAGACCTGCATATTTGTACTCTTTGTCCATTCCGGCAACAGCCTCTTTTAGGGCAGATGTAGTGTAGAGCAGAACAGATCCGAAGTTGAAATCATCTCTTAAACTACCCTTCTGATATGTAATAACTGGACTGATCTTCTTCTCTCCGCCAACAACCTGATAATGGTCTGCATACACCATCGCTGCACCTGAATCCTGCGAAAGTTTGACCATTCTCTCCAGCGCAAACATACCCATAACGAGTGTTGAATCCTTGGTATAAATCAAAGTGAATTCGGTATCGGATTTAGCAGCAATTTGCTTAATTGCCGATGTCGATTTCAGAGAATCAACAGTAATTACTTCGTATCCTTCAAAAACCTCAGCCTGCGGATCGGTTGCAAGAAGTGTTATTTTTGCAACAAGTCCCGATTCAATTAAACCTTTTATGGTTTCTGCCGCCTGTGCTTTATCGGTGTAGGGAACAAAACAGTTAATGATCTTTGCCATATCTTAATAGTTTACTGAAATATTTAAGTCGCTAAGATACCATTTAACGATAACATAGACAAACCCAAAAGAGAAGTGGTGCGATAATGTCAAGAGAATGAGCTGAAAAAAAGGTAAAAAAATATTATATTTGTATGCTCATAATTTATTACACTTGAACCCCATTTTTATGAAAAAAATCCTGATTACCGGAGGTGCCGGATTTATAGGATCACACCTTTGCACTAGATTGGTAAATGATGGAAATTATGTTATTTGTCTCGACAATTTCTTTACAGGATCCCGGAAAAATCTCTCCCACTTACTGGACAATCCAAATTTCGAACTCGTATTTCACGATGTTATAAATCCCTTTACCCGGGATGTTGACGAAATATACAATCTGGCCTGTCCAGCCTCCCCGGTGCACTATCAGTACAATGCTATTAAAACCGTAAAGACATCGGTAATGGGAGCAATAAATATGCTGGACCTTGCCGTAAAATGTAATGCAAAGATAATGCAGGCCTCAACCAGTGAGGTTTACGGCGATCCGGTTGTACACCCGCAGGATGAGAGCTACTGGGGAAATGTTAACCCGATAGGAATCAGGTCTTGCTACGACGAGGGGAAGAGGTGCGCGGAGACTCTCTTTATGGATTATCACAGACAGAACAATGTCAGAATCAAAATAATCCGGATTTTTAACACATTCGGACCAAATATGAGTCGTCACGATGGAAGGGTTATATCAAATTTCATCGTACAGGCTCTTGAGAAGAAAGATATTACTATCTTTGGCGACGGCCTTCAGACAAGAAGCTTTCAGTACATAGATGATTTGATTGAAGCTATGGTCAGGATGATGGATACCGACGACTCCGTTACAGGACCGATAAATGTAGGAAACCCCGGAGAATACACCATTATTGAACTTGCCTCAAAGATCATCGAGCTCACCGGCTCTTCCTCAAAGCTGATTTTCAATCCATTGCCAATGGACGACCCAAAACAGCGGCAACCAGACATCGGTGAGGCTAAGCGTGTACTAGATTGGAAACCGACAGTTGATCTGAAGAGTGGCCTTATCAATACAATAGAGTATTTCAAAAACAGTGAATCTTAAAGATATGGAATTTAAAAGCTCGGAATACACAATCCTCATAGTTGACGATGTCGATGTAAATGTTTTTTACATTACAACCCTGCTTACCAAAGAGGGATTCAAAACAGTATCGGCACCCAACGGAAGGGAGGCTGTAAGAATAGCTTTAGAACAAAATCCCGATCTTATCCTTATGGATATCATGATGCCGGTTATGGGGGGATTGGAGGCGGCCAGGCAGATAAAAGAGCATCCTGAGAAAAAGGGGATTCCTATTATTTTCCTATCTGCATTAAACTCTTCGGAGGACATTGTCGCCGGGTTTGAGACAGGAGCTGCAGACTATATTCCTAAGCCGTTCAAAAAGGATGAACTGCTCACCAGAATAAAACACCAGATATCACTTATAGAGGCGACCAGAATCATCTCAAGGCAAACAGAGGAGCTGAGAAGAACCATAATAGGACGGGACAAACTCTACTCTGTGATTGCTCACGACCTTCGTGCTCCAATTGCATCAATTAAAATGGTCACAGACTATCTTGTTAATAGTATTCCGAGAGAGAGCATTACTCCGGATGCCTATGAAATGCTCATAACAGCAAACAATCTTACGGAGGATTGCTTCAGCCTGCTGGACAATTTATTAAAATGGACCAAGAGTCAGACCGGCACTCTTAACACAGTTCTTCAGAAAAATGTTGATCTTATGGAACTCATTAACGGAGTTGCAGAGAACATGAGCAGTGTAGCCAGTCTAAAGAACATAAAAATAAACATTTCCGGCACAACCCGGAGTGAGGCCACAATAGATATCGATATGGTGAAGTCTGCAATAAGGAATCTCCTGAGTAACGCCATTAAATTCAGCTACGAAGGGTCAGTTGTAGATCTTATTATCAGTGAAGACAACGAGAAGCTTATAGTTAGCGTCAGAGATTACGGAACAGGCATCGACGAAGAGAACAAAGAGCGACTCTTCGACAGCGATGACCACTTCTCAAGTTTCGGCACAAACAAAGAGAATGGTTCAGGTCTGGGGCTATTGCTTTGCCGCGAATTTGTCAGAAGAAACGGAGGAACACTCTGGTTTACATCGGAGAGGGGAAAAGGTTCAACATTCAGTTTCGATATTCCACTTTCGAAATAATCATCTTGTGATCGCTGATCTTTTCAGGGATAGTTTTATACTCATTAACAACAAATTTGCGGTCTACAAGAATGTAGTCTATTCTGGCAAAGAACCACCTGCTCAGATATGTTCCGCCTGCCCACTTTCCGGCCTCAGTAAATGAGTCCTTCAGGTTATTCCCCATTAAAATAGATGTACAGCGTCCGAATGGTGTGTCATTAAAGTCGCCGCACATTATCACAGGATATGAGGAGGTGTCCGCAATATGACGTATTCTCTTAGCCTGCAAAGCTCTTAACCCATAATTTTTGTAGGCATCCTGTATTATGTAGCCAAAGCCCTCTCCCATATTTTTGGAGACACCGGTGGTGTGCAGATGGTTGCTGAACAGACGAATGGTATCTCTGCCGATAGCAATATCTGCCCAGACAATTCCGTTTTTTGTTCCGGTATAACTGATATTCAGGCTTCTGACAATAGGATATCGGCTGAATATTACCGTACCTGTTTTGTTGAATGAGCTAAAATCGGCAGTGCAGTAAGGCAGATAGTCGAACTCTCCCTTTATCTCATTGAGATTGTAGTAGTCATTCTCCTCGAACTCCTGAAATGCAACTATATCCACCCTCTCTCTTGCAACAATATTTGAGACCTCTGAGACATTTACCACATCGGCACCGGAGCGAAAATAGTTAACATTCAAAGAGGCTACGGTTATATTTTCAGACGGACTCTTAACACTTGTAAGGAGATTAAATCCGAATATCAACATCAGAGCCCTATAGTTAATCAACAGTGCTAATAACGGGATCAAGATCCTTAAATCTCTTATAACAGCCCAATATATCAGCAAGATCATATTTAAAACTATTATGAACGGGATCATCAGAGACAAAACATAGTATACTATTCCGGACGAAAACTCCTCATTTATATGGTAGTTAACAATTGTAAGCAGAATAAATGCAACTACACCACAAATTAATAATAACCATTTAAAGTACAGATTGATAGTCTTGATTCCCATAAAAGTTTGTTAAATTGAGCAATTTTTGTCTATTATTGCGTAAATTTACTAAATATTTAAAACCGTAACAGTGAAAAAGAGAATATTGATAGTTGACGACAAACCTACTATTGCAAAGATCATCAATGTTTACATTTCCGAACTATACGACTGCACATATTACGAAGATCCTGTCACGGCTATTGCTTGGTTGTTGGAAGGAAACCGTCCGGACCTCATCATTACCGACCTTAATATGCCTAAGATGAGCGGAGTAGAATTTATCGACTATATTAAAAAGAACAATCTTTTCGATAACATTCCGGTAGTAATCTTATCCAGCGAAGATAGCACATCTCAGAAGATCGCACTGTTGGAAAAAGGGGCCAGCGATTACATATCGAAACCATTTAATCCACTAGAGTTAAAAGCACGTCTTAAAAAAATCCTGAATTGAAAGTAAATGTAATATACCAGGGCGGAAAGGAGAAGGTTGCCGAATATTTCAGAGGTATTCTGAAAAATAATTTTTACTCTACTGAATGCAACGCTGATACTGATGCGGTTATCAAGTCTTTTGAAGAGAAGCTTCCATTGATGATTCTATTTGAAAAGAGTCGACCGGAGCTTGATCTGCCCCAAATCGAAGGGCTGCGAATATCTCATCCTGAAGCTTATATAGTACTGGTATCAGAAGCCATAGAGGAGGGGGAGCTCGTTAAATATCAGAGAGCCGGAATAAAAGACACTGCACACCCGGAGGTATCTCCAAAAAGAATTAAGAACGGGGTTGAATTTGTGGCAAGAAATCAGGAATTGATTTTAAGCGCGAACAAATCGGAACAATCTCTAAAGCTTTACAAAGCCCCATTAGGCAAAAGAGTATTCGACATTCTCTTTGCATCAGCCGCTCTCATAATCCTCGCACCTCTATTTCTTTTAACGATAATAGCAATTGCCTCCGAGAGCAAAGGGCCTGTTATGTACAGCTCAAAAAGAGTCGGAAGTAACTACAGGATCTTTAATTTCTACAAGTTCCGCTCAATGTACAAGGATGCCGATATGAGACTCCGGGAGTATGCAAATTTGAATCAATATTCCGAAGATATCCCAGAGAGCGGCGAAGAGCTTGAATACTACACACTCTCAGAGGATGAACATACAACCAAAATAATATCCGGAGAGTTACAAAAACACAACGAGGTTCTATACTTCTCCGACGATGAGGTAATTCCTGAAAAGAGCTACCTTCAGATGAAAAGCAGAAGTGACCAGAACAATTTTGTCAAGTTGAAGAACGATCCGAGAATCACCAAAGTTGGAAAAATTATCAGAAAGCTCAGTATAGATGAACTTCCGCAGCTTTTTAACGTTTTAAAGGGCGATATGTCTATTGTCGGGAACAGACCATTACCTCTGTATGAGGCTGAAAAGCTGACGACCGACGAATATATCGACAGATTTATGGGGCCTAGTGGCCTTACCGGGCTCTGGCAGGTAGAGAAGAGGGGTGATTCGGGCAGATTATCTCCAGAAGAGAGAAAACAGCTGGATATCTATTACGCCAAAAATCACTCACTTTGGATGGATATTAAAATTATTTTTCGTACATTGTTCGCATTCATCCAAAAGGAGAATGTATAATTAAAGGGCATTTATGATAAGAAAGACTCTGTTTTTTATAATTGCGGCAACACTCTTCCCTGTAACAACTTTTGCTCAGAATAGTTTGAGTGAGAACGACAGTCTTGCAGCCATATCTCTGCCCCCGATAGAGAAACTCTTTGCTGCGGTTGAGAACAATGCCGCTTACAAATATTACGATGCAAGAAAGGCTGCCGAAGAGAGGATTCTCCGTACCGAAAAGAGAAGATGGCTGAATGTTCTTAGCGTATTCGGGACATATCAGTACGGAGTTATGGGAATGAACTCATACTATAATGAGGGAACCGGTACGCCAATTATAAACCAGTATTCGGGAGCGGACCAGATGTGGTATAACTTTGGGGCAGCAATCCGGATACCATTCGATTTGATCTTCGATCGCCGCAACAAGATAAAGCTTCAAAAAGAGAGAATCAACGAAGCGGAATATTCTAAACAGCAGTGGATTGATTCTTATAAAACCAAAGTGATTGAGTATTACAGCAAATCAGAAGAGATGCTCTACATGCTCAAATACTCTATTGAGCAGGCAACTCTCTCAGATGCTCAATACACATTGGCTCAAAAGGATTACATCGCAGGAAGCAGTACCTCACAGACTCTAACTGTTGCTAAATCGCAACAGGTTCAGGCACATACTCAGCTTGCCAGGGTAAAAGCCGAACTTGTAAACTGCCTGTTACAACTGGAATTATTAACAAATACTGACATACTTTTTTAATAAATGGATCTATTCTATCAGATAATAAAACTTGTCTACAGGATAAGATACTGGCTGTTGACCCTACCGGTTGCCGCTATGCTGATAGCTATTTACCTCACCAGAAATCTGCCCAGAGTATATGAAGTTAATACGACGATATACACCGGAGTTGCATCCGGATTTACAATAGAGACCGGAGAGAGCGGAACAAAGCTTGACTGGAACAGTGTGAATAACGGGATTGACAATCTTATGAGCATCATAAAGTCCAAGGCTACGCTCAGAGAGGTATCAATAAGGCTCTATGCCCAAAATATGATTTATGGCAACCCCAAAGAGGATAACAACTACATATCTGCCGAAAACTACAGGAAACTAATTGCAATAACCCCGAAAGATGTAAAAAATCTGATAGATAAAAGCTCTGTTGAGAAGACTATTGAGAACCTGAACAGATATGAGAAGGCTTCGCCGAAGAATTTCGTATACGGTCTCTTTAACTGGGTTCACCCTCACTACAGCTATGCTGCTTTAAGCAAAATTGAGGTAAAAAGAATCTATAACAGTGACATGCTCGATATAAAGTACGCTTCCGATGATCCCGGTATAGCATACAATACACTTATTCTTCTTATAAGAGAGTTTAAGAATCAATACGAGATTTTAAGGTTCGGAGAGACCAATAATGTGGTTGAGTACTTCAGGAGCGAACTGGCCAAGCTTGGTGCCAAGCTGAGAAATTCCGAAGACTCTCTCACTCAGTATTACATAGAGAAAAAGGTTATCAACTATCCTGAGCAGACAAAGCAGATTACTGCCCTTGCAAGGGACTATGACCTGCTATACCGCGATGCAATTTTGCGTCATTCAAGTTCCGATGCTGCAGTGCGTGAACTTGAACAGAAGATTATCAATCAGACTAAAATGATTGAGAACAACACTCTCTTTATGAATAAGCTTGAGACACTATCGCAACTCAGCACCGAGATAGCCAGAAGAGAGATGTTATCGAAATCGGATTCCACTTCTAAAAGTGGTCTGCCGATGATCCGCAGCTACAAGGATAGACAGATTGCGGTTGAGAAAGATCTCAAAGATTTCACTCAAAAACTTGCAGACTCCAAATACACTTCGGACGGAATCGCTTCAATCACCTATATTGATCAGTGGATTGAGGAGATCATTAAGCGGGAGAAGGCAAAGTCGGAGATTCTGGTAATGGAGGATGTAAGAAAGAGTCTCGATCAGGAGTATGTTTACTTCTCCCCAGTCGGGTCAACTCTCAAGCGCAAAGAGAGGGAGATCGGTTTTACGGAGCAATCCTATTTAACAATGCTACAGAGCTTGAATACAGCTCTTATGAGGCAAAAGACACTTCAGATGTCGTCAGCAACACTTAAGCCTATAAATCCGCCTCTGTTTCCAGTTTCGCCTCTTCGTACAGCAAGAAGAGTAATCGTTGGGGCTACCTACCTCTCTACGATGTTTATCATCCTGGGATTCTTCCTCTTCCTTGAGATTTTTGACCGTACTGTAAGAGATAAGTCGAGAGCGGAGAGACTCATCCCGGCAAAGGTTCTGGGAGTCTTCCCGAGAAAGAACAAGATGCGATACAGGCGTTTCAACAAGGAGCAGGAGAGAATTGCAACCAACTATCTTGCTAATGCTATGGTTCCATTCCTCAACAGAAACAACAGACCTAACATAATTAACTTTATCAGTCCCGACGAGCATTACGGAAAATCGGAGCTCATTTCGAGGCTTTGTGAAATTTGGAGCGATATGGGGCTCAATGTAAGAGTTGCAGCATGGCACGACAATGTATTTGACCCATCAAAAGAGTATGTATATATAAACAGCTACTCTGAACTCTTCCCGTATACCGACGAAGATGTTATACTTGCCGAACACGTAGATGTAAGGCGGGCTGCAATCCCAACGGGACTTCTCAGAGAAGCGGCTCTTAATATATTTGTGGTAAGGGCAGATAAAGTATGGAGAGATATAGATAAGGTTGCATTTGAGAGAGTAGCCGAACAGTCGGCCGGTGCTCCTATAATGCTCTATCTTACTAATGTAAGAAGAGATGTGGCCGAAAATGTTCTGGGCATGTTGCCTCCATACACCTTCATTAGAATGTTCGTATATAAGATTATTCAGTTCGGGCTTACATCAAAATAGAATCTGCCGTGGATAAATTTGAGAGAATATTCGGTGAACTCAACTCGATCCTCATGTATCTTTCGTTGATTGTACTTGTTTTGATAACCACATACATTACAATCTTCCAGGGATACTACTTCGGAATAGCGTTCTCTCTTGCCCCCATCTTTATTGTACTGGTTGTAAAATTTATAGACAAACCAATCTGGACCTTTATAATCCTCTTTATCACAAATTACTATATATCAGGGATATCCAGATATATCCCGGCAGTATCTCCGGGTATTTTCATGGATGGTATTCTGATATTGACAGTGATTGTGATGATTATGCAGCTCATCAGGAAGGAGTCCGAAATAAAATTCAAGAATGCATTCAATATGCTATCTCTTGTTGCCTTCATTTGGTTCTTCTACTGTTTCATACAGCTGCTTAATCCTAACTTGTCCAGTCCTGTTGCGTGGATTACAAATGTTAGAGGAATCGGAGTCTATTTTTTGCTTGTAACTATGATTACAAGCACTATGCTAACAAGGTACAGCGATCTTAAAAAGGTAATGATAGCCTGGGCTATTCTCTCTTTAACCGCTGTTCTCAAGGCTGTTATACAAAAATATATAGGATTCGATTTTGCCGAAGCCAGATGGCTTAACGAGGGTGGAAGAACAACACATATCATATATTCAGGTGTAAGATACTTCTCGTTTTTTACCGATGCGGCAAATTTTGGGACCGGGATTAGTTTTTCGATGGTCGTTTTTACCATCACCGGACTATATCTGAACAACAAAAAACTAAAGATATTCTTTCTGGCAACTGCAGTAGCCTGTGGCTACGGAATGTTCATTTCGGGAACGAGGGGTTCTCTTGCTGTTCCTCTGGTGGGCTTTGCTTTAATTACATTCATCTCCAGAAATTTTAAAATCATAATAGTTACCTCTCTGGTTCTTTTGTCTGCATTTATTTTTCTGCGATATACCTACTATCTGCAGGGAAACTCCTATGTGAGAAGAATGAGATCGGCCTTCAACACCGAAGATGCATCTTTTATAGTAAGAAAAGAGAATCAGAAAAAACTTGCAGTTTATCTTCAGGACAAACCTATAGGGGGTGGCATAGGTATGGGCCGATCGAAGGCTACAACCTATAAACCGGACCCCGTATTATCTTCAATACCCACTGACTCCTGGTATGTTCTCATATGGATGGAGACAGGAATCGTTGGGCTTGTTATGTACGTATCGATTCTAATCTTTATTCTCATATCGGGAATATATATAGTTATGGTAAAGCTGACCGATCACGAATTGAAGGGAATGATAGGAGCATTGGTTTCGGGCCTTGCAGGAGTTTATGTCGCCTCATACAGTCTTGAAATTATGGGTCAGTTCCCTAACTCATTCTTAATATTCATTTCGATGGCACTCATTTTTATGAGTCCGCGATTTGAGAGAGAGATAATGGAGAAGAAAAAAGCTCAAAGCCTGATAGATGAAACAAATTCCTGACATATCGTTCGTTATTCTCAATTTTGAGGGGCTAAAAGATACCGAAAAACTTTTGGGATCTATTCACTCTTTGAAGAGCAGAAATTTTTCATACGAGACAATTGTTGTTGACAATGGCTCCAGAAATGACTCTTTTGAGAGATTCCCGGCAAGGTATCCCGATGTGAATCTGATTAAAAACCAACATAATCTGGGATTTTCAGGAGGGAATAATGTGGGCATAAAGGCATCCAGGGGAAGATACGTTATGCTACTCAATAACGATACATGGTTCACCGACTCTTCGGTATTTGAAATGGTCAGATTTATGGATGAGAATACCTCAATAGGTGCAGCCTCCCCAAAAATTCTATTCGGACAATATCCAGGGATAATTCAATATGCAGGCTTTACCGACCTATCACCAATAACACTGAGGAACAAAGCCATAGGTTATTGCGAAAAGGACTGCGGGCAGTTTGATACCCCATCCGAAACAGGATTTATTCACGGAGCTGCAGTAATGATTAGGAGAGAGGTATTCGATAAAGCCGGACTCCTCCCGGAGATATTCTTCCTCTATTACGAAGAGCTCGATTGGAGCTACTCTGTAAAAAGGGCAGGTTACGAGCTATGGTATCTGCCTGTAGCCTCCATAGTTCATAATGAAACTCGTAACAACAACAAATTCAGTTACAACAAGAGATATTATATGACCAGGAACAGACTTCTGTTGGCCTACAGAAACAGGAGTGGAGTTCAAAGAGTAGTCTCTCTTCTTTATCTTGTGCTTGTTGCATATATGAAAGATCTCATACTGCTTTTGCTTAACGGTGAGTTTCGTCAGGCAGATGCTGTAATTAAAGGTATATTTGCATTTAATATGATGGAGAAATAATGGAGACTCTTTTTGATATTACCCTGCACACTCTTTATATCTATCTTGCGTTCTCCGTAACGTACATAACCCTCTTTGCTTTTGCATCGATTAGGAGAGAGAGAACTGTTTTCCGCCACTCCGAGCATCGGAACAGGTTTCTCATACTTATACCGGCATACAAAGAGGACAGGGTTATTTTCGATTCGGTTAATTCGCTCCTTATGAATGACTATCCAAAGGAGAGATACACTATTACCGTGATCTCCGATAAAATGGAGAGCGAAACCGATGAGAAACTATCTGCACTGGGAATTAATATTATACCGATCAACCCCGAAAAGAGTTCAAAAGCTACCGCACTAAAGATTGCTGCCGGTTACCACTCGGGCGATCTCTATGATGCTGTTATAATCCTCGATGCTGATAATGTTACCTGCAAAAATTTCCTCTCCTCTCTTAACAATGCATACCAGATGCTCGGAACAGCAATACAGGTACACAGGTGTGCAAAAAACTTCGAAACCCCCATGGCTCTGCTCGATGCAATCAGCGAAGAGATTAACAATTCGATATTCAGAAAAGGTCATGCTGCACTGGGGTTATCCTCCGCTCTCATCGGATCGGGAATGCTATTTGATTACAGATGGTTTCTTGGAAATGTCCATAAACTTGAAACTGCGGGAGAGGATAAGGAGCTTGAACTTCTTCTGCTTAAAGACCGACAATTTATTGAATATCTTGATCATATAAAGATATATGACGAAAAGGTATCACTGGAAAAGAGTTACTATAATCAGAGAAGAAGATGGCTGGCTGCTCAGTTCGGTTCTCTCTACGAAGGGTTAAAAGAGCTGCCGCTGGCAATAAGGAGTCTTAACATAGATCTTTTTGATAAAATTGTACAGTGGATGCTTCTGCCAAGAGTTATAATGATGGGAGTTATTTTTTTACTCTCACTCTTTCTGACATTCACCCATCCGCTGGAATCCGTAAGATGGTGGATTCTGTTTGTAGTACTTACACTATCGCTTGCTGTGGCGACACCGGACTACCTAATATCCGCCACAACATTAAAGTCTTTAAGGCGATTACCATGGATCTTTCTACTCACACTCTTGAATTTCTTTAGGATAAGAGGGGTGAACAGAAACTTTATTCACACTCAAAAGGGATAGTTATGAAGATCTTGATAGAGGCGCAACGGATATTCAGAGAGAAGAAGCACGGGATGGATTTCGTAGCCATCGAATATATTAAGGGACTTCAAAGGCTGGGAGGCGACGACATAATCTATGTTGCCGCAATGCCGGGGCCGGACAGGCTGATTCTTGAGGAGAACGAAAATCTTAAGATTATTGAGCTTAAATGTCCCACATATCCCCTTTGGGAACAGGTTGCACTACCCTATCTGATAAGAAAAATCAAACCGGATGTTGTCCACTGCACGAGCAACACAGCCCCGTTGTACTGTCCGGCCCCGCTTGTAGTCACCCTTCACGATATAATTTTTTTGGAGAAGAGGAGTGGAAGCGGAGGATCGCTATATCAAAAATTGGGTTGGCACTACAGGAGGTTTATTGTTCCATCTATATTGAAAAGAGCTGCCAGAATAGTCACAGTATCGGAGTTTGAAGCCTCAAGAATTTCGGAAACCTCCGGAATAGAGAGAGATAAAATCTGCACCGTTTACAATGCCGTTTCGGCACATTTCAGAAGAGAGCAGAATTATGAGGAGGTTACGGGCAGATATATCAAGGAGAAGAATTACATCTTCTTTCTCGGCAATACCGATCCCAAGAAAAACAGCGAAAGGGTTATTCTCGCATATGCAGAATACCTTAAAAGGTCACAGGAGAGATATCCTCTGTTAATTGCCGATCTGTCTACAGATTATATAGATGAGATTCTAAAAAGGAACAGAATTGAGGAGATACGCTCAAAAATCTATGCACCGGGCTACATAAGAAATAGCGATCTGCCTTTTGTATATTCAGGGGCAATAATGTTCCTCTACCCCTCTTTGAGGGAGAGCTTTGGAATTCCTCAGCTTGAGGCTATGTCCTGCGGAACACCTGTAATCTCCTCAAATACTTCTGCAATGCCCGAAATAACAGGAGGGGCAGCCCTCCTTACCGATCCTCTCTCTGTTGAAAGCATTGCAAACTCAATTCTTGAGATGGATCACAAACCACTGAGAGACACACTTATTTCTATGGGAGAAGAGCGAGTAAAAAACTTTTCTTGGGATAAGAGTGCTAAAGTTCTCTCAGAGATATATCACACAATTAATTGAGAAATTGATGGAGTCTGGAAAGAGCGGATATAAGAGCATAATCAAATCAACTTCTCTATTCGGAGGGGTCAAGTTTTTTCAGGTAATCGTAAATCTCCTGAGAGGCAAGATCATAGCAATTCTTCTGGGTCCGGCAGGGGTGGGATTTAACGGACTATATCAGTCTACTATCTCCATTGTAAGCAGTATCACCGGGCTGGGTCTTAATTTCAGTGCAGTGAGAGAGATATCCAAGGCTAACGAGAGTGGAGATATTGAAAAGCTATCGCGAAGCATTAAGATTTTCAGGCGCTGGCAGATAATTACAGTTCTTCTTGGATTTACCGCAGTTTTGGTATTTTCCGGAGTGTTAAGCCGACTCACATTCGGAAACGGAGAGTACACTCTCATGTTTGTCCTGCTCTCATTAATGCTTGTTTTCAATGCACTTTCAGACTCCAATGCATCTATTCTTCAGGGTGCAAGAGATCTTAAAGGCTTCGCTCTGCACTCTCTTACAGGATCTGTTGTTTCGCTGGTAGTATCTGCACCTGTTTACTACATATTCGGAATTTCCGGGATTGTTCCGGCCCTGATTCTTTCGGCCTTTATAACCTGGCTCTTCAGCATATGGTACTCTTCAAGAGTCAGGAGGATACCCGTTTCGGTTACATTCAAAGAGGTCAGATCGGAGGGGGGTGAGATGATTAAGCTTGGAGTTGCAATGATGGTCACTACATCGCTTGCATCTCTTGCTAACTACCTTGTAAACATATTTATAAAAGGTTACGGATCCATTGAAGATTTCGGATTATACCAGGCAGGGATGAGCATCACAACACAATCTGTAGGACTCATTTTTACAGCAATGGCTGTGGATTACTATCCAAAACTCTCCGCTATAAGCGATAACAATTCAAAGGTTAGAGTGATGGTAAATCAGCAGGCCGAAGTCATGCTACTTATCGCCACACCAATTCTGCTTATGTTGATGATTGCAGCTCCAATAGTAATTAGAGTTCTCCTATCTGCCGAGTTTGCTGGCGTTTCATCGTTTATACGGATAATTGCAGTCGCACTCGTATTTAAGGCAGCATCATACTCTATTGGAGCAATCTCATATGCAAAGGGGGATAAAAAGAGATTCTTCATTCTCGAGGGAATATACACAAATTCAAGCATCCTCCTTTTTAGCGCTGCAGGTTACTACCTGGGCGGGCTAAACGGACTGGGATATGGATTTGTATTGCACCATATCGCATACCTGGGAGTTGTATTAACGGTAAATAAGATCTATTACCGCTACACTGCCGATAAAAAAGTTGCAAGAATGCTTCTGATAAATATCTGTGGCGCATTCGCCACATTAGTGGTATTAGCTTTATTAAAGGGATTTATTGCAATTGGAATATCTACTCTGATTTTTATAGCAATATCTGCCCACTCTATAATTTTCATAGATAAAATACTGGATATCAGGGGATTGATAACAAAGGCTACAAATCGCAATAATCAACAGGTTTAGAACCTATATTGAGAGATCTTTTCAGCTTCTCGACCGTAAAAACGGAGAGTGCTTTTAATGTATTCATGAACTCTTTCGATCCCGATACTCCTGGAAAAATCTCTCCCGACATCTCCATGCTCCACTTATCAGTAAAATAGGATTTATATTCAGGCTCTGAAGGGTTAACCAAAAAGTCAACTCCATCTCTCCATTCATATCTTACATTCATAAAGTTAGGCCTTGTAAGATTGAGTAACCTGTAAGGAAGTGAGTGGTAAGGCAGGTAATTCAGGAAAAGGTTCTCCTGTAGCCCCCCAAAAGTGTAGCCAAGCTGCGATTTCTCCCAAAGAACCAGTTTGCCTTTTATATTCAGCAGCACCCACTTATGAGAATCCTTCGGAGCCAGTAATTCACCAATAAGACTTGGAGTCTCAAGATATCCCGCTTTTGCAACCCTGCACAACTCAGAGATAAAGTGGGCAGGATCCTCGGCGTGCTCCAGTACATGACAGCAGATAACATAGTCAAACTCCTTGTCGGCAAATGGAAGATGCTCTCCGTCCGCCTCAATCAGGGTCTGATGGGGATAGACTCTTAAATTACCTCTACGGTGCTTGTTGTCGCTAATGAATTTTTCGGCCAGGACATCTGCCCTCCTGGTAGGATTGCTCCCCGGGCCGACCTCGAGAACTCTCAGTCCCCTCTTAAGAGAGAGAGTATCCTTACTATATGGACTTCCAATATACATCGATATAAACTTTGTCAAAAATAGTCAATAATTCATTAATTAAAAATGTTATTTTTGTATATATGAAGTGGTACAAAAAATATCTGCCAACATTTGAGAAACCCCTATCGGAGGTTGATGAATCGCTTATAGAGAGCGTTAAAAATAGACTTTCGCAAATTCAGAGTGACGATCCGGAGGTATCTGTTGTAGTTATAGGGTACAATGAGGAGCGCAGACTCTTCAGTTGTCTGTGGTCTCTCAGCGAAACAATTTGTAAATATCCATTTGAAATTATTGGTGTGGACAACAACTCCAAAGATCGTACTGCGGATGTATTTGCAAAAACAGGCGTCAGATATTACACCGAATATAACAACAGTTGCGGTTATGCACGGAACAGAGGCCTTGAAGAGGCTAAGGGACGCTACTATATCTGCATCGACGGCGATACCATATACCCACGCGACTATGTGCAGATTATGACCGATGCTCTTAAAAGGCCCGGAGTAGTTGCTGCGTCCTCTTTGTGGAGTTATGTTCCCGACGAAAAGTTTCCTCGTTACAAGATGTTTTTTTATGAACTGCTACGTGATATCAACCTCTTCTTTCTATCCTTCAAGCGTCCGGAGAGAAGCGTCAGGGGTCTGGTATTTGCATACCATACCGAGCTTGGTCGTAAAGTCGGGTATCGTGTTCAGATCATAAGAGGAGAGGATGGTGCTATGGCGTACGGGCTTAAGAGATATGGAAAGATTGCCTTTGTAAGGAGTCGCAGGGCCAGGCCATACACCTGCACAGGAACACTTATGGCAGATGGCTCTGCCGGAAAAGCATTTGTAACAAGAATTGTACAGTACTTTACGAATTTGAGATACTACTTTAAAAAGATGAAAGATAGTGAGTTTGTAGATCAGGAGAGCAATTTAATTAACAAGGGAGGTAAAAAGTGACTCCCACTCTTTTGCTATATTTTCAATCTTAAACCTCTCGGAACTCGCTCTCGCCGCTACTCCAATCTCCTTTCTGGTGCTCTCATTATCTATAAGTTGGCAGATTCTTTCGGCCAATCCTTCAATATCACCCGGAGCGACAAGATATCCGTCGATGCCGTGTGTAATTATGTCTCTGGGGCCACAAGGACAAGCAAATGCAACGGGAGGCAGGCCGCAGGACATAGCCTCCGAAATCACCATCCCAAACCCCTCATATCGGGAGCTGAATGCAAAGATGGATGCTTCTGCAAACTTACTGTTCAAATCGGGTACGGCATCATAAAATTTAACACTATCCGAAATACCGAGCTCATCTGCCCTATTAATAAACCAATCCTTTGCTCCATTCCCGTATATCTCAAGATTCCACTCCGGGTGCCGATCATTTACTAATGCCCAGGCATCAAGAAGCATATCGAACCCTTTTTGACGCACAAATCTCCCTGCAGCAATTACAGTTTTATTTACACAATCTGATATCTTTTCAGGAAATTCGGGAAGTGGGTTATAGATTACCTCGACCTGCTCCAGTTCTACCCACTTATCA
>JAFIHK010000018.1 GCA_017848635.1 Bacteroidales bacterium
CTTTTATCGTATGATTTATATTCAAAACCGGCAAAAACAACAGCCAGGGTAATAATTAAACCAATTTCCTTGAATAGAAATTTTTTGTTCTCCAGATCGGCTTTAGGTGTTTTTTTAATTTCCATAACTTAGTTGATATGTGCAATTACTAATAGTATGTAAAAGTAATCAGAAATAATTATCTGACAAAACAAATTGTTAATAAACTAAAAAATATTCACATAATAGTTTAATTAACAATGGAATAAATTTATGTTTTATTGTTAAAAACTTTTGTGGAGCATATCGGAGTCGAACCGATGACCTCTTGCATGCCATGCAAGCGCTCTAGCCAGCTGAGCTAATACCCCTCCATTTATCTCAACCTTTACTGTTCAAACAGCAAAAATTGTGCTAAACTTTATACAAGATGCATATCTTTAAGAACTTGATTTGTTGAGCTTACAGCTTCACAACTTTTAGCAAACAACTCTTTTTCCTCTTCGTTAAGATCAAGTTCGATAATTTTTTCTACACCATTTTTGCCGACAACGATTGGAACACCAATGCAAATGTCATTTTGACCATATTCTCCCTCGAGAGATACGCAGCAAGGGAATACCTTTTTCATATCCAGAATGATAGATTTAACCAGTACGGCAGCGGCAGCACCAGGTGCATACCAGGCAGATGTACCAATTAATTTAGTCAGAGTTGCTCCTCCAACCATAGTTTTAGCAACTACTGAATCGCCCTCTTCTTTAGAGAGATATTTAAGAACTGGAGTTTGGTTGTAGTTTGCAAATCTGATCAAAGGGATCATAGTAGTATCACCGTGACCTCCTATAACCATACCATTAATCTCACTGGCAGGAGCATTCATAGCCTGGCTTAAGTATTCGATGAATCTTGAACTGTCGAGGATACCACCCATACCGATTACTCTGTTTTTAGGAAGCTTACTACCTTTTAAAGTAAGATAGGTCATTGTGTCCATAGGATTGGAGATAATCACAAAAATCGCATTCGGTGAGTGCTTTAATGTGTTTTCAACTACAGAACTAACAATAGAGGCATTTGTGCCAATCAACTCCTCACGAGTCATACCAGGTTTACGTGGGATACCCGATGTAACGACGATAACATCTGAATTTGCAGTTGCTGCATAGTCATTTGTCACACCTTTAACTCTGGTATAGAAGTTGTAAAGTTTTGCAGTCTGAGTCATATCAAGAGCTTTACCTTCGGCAAGACCCTCTTTGATGTCAAGTAATACAACTTCAGATACAAATTCCATGTGTGCAATAGCATTTGCACATGTTGCGCCTACGTTTCCGGCACCGATAACACTAACTTTAGACATAAGTACTTATATATTTTATATTTTTGCCAAAAAATTTTACTATGGATGTGGTACAAAATTTCCGCGAATATCGTGCCAAAATGAACGAAATTATACTGGCCGAAGATAATTTATTTTTTAAAAGATTTTACAATTTAGACTCAAGAACTTATGAGGATGGAGCACTATCTGCACAGGTAAAAGAGATGTTGGGATTGGTTGCTTCATTGGTACTTCGATGCGATGATTGTGTAAAATATCATATCGAAAAGTGTCATGAGCTGAAAGTGGACAGGAAACAATTTTTCGAGATACTATCCGTTGCAAATCTGGTTGGGGGATCAATCGTAATTCCTCATACGAGAAGGGCGGTTGAGTATTGGGATCTATTAGATGCAAAAAAATGATTAATTTTTACAATCAAAGTCTGGAATTTAAATTTCCGGATAAAATTAAAACCAAGCAATGGTTAAAGCAAGTAGTTGAAATAGAGACTAAAAGAGAGAAAAATATAGGAAATATAGCCTTTATATTTTGCTCAGACGATGAGATCCTCGAGGTTAACTCCAAATATTTAAACCATAACTACCTTACAGATGTTATTACATTCAATTATAACGATGGGAATAAAATCAGCGGAGATGTATTTATTGGGTTAAATACCGTAAAAGAGAACTCAGAGATTTATTCGGTTACTTTTGAAGAGGAGTTGAGAAGAGTTATTGTACATTCGGTTTTGCATCTTTTAAATTATGATGATGCTACCGAAGATCAGCAAAAAATAATGAGGGGCAGAGAGGATTACTATTTAAGTATATTTTAAATGATAAATGAATACGATATAATTGTTATTGGTGCCGGACATGCAGGATGTGAAGCTGCAAGAGCAGGAGCGACGATGGGATCTAAAGTTTTGCTCATAACTATGGATATGAATAAAATTGCCCAGATGTCCTGTAATCCTGCAATGGGAGGAATTGCAAAAGGTCAGATTGTTCGTGAAATTGATGCGTTGGGAGGTTACTCCGGAATTATTACTGATTCAAGCACTATCCAGTTTAGAATGCTTAATCGTTCCAAAGGCCCCGCTATGTGGAGTCCAAGAGCGCAGTGTGACAGGCAGACATTTTCATTGAACTGGAGATATGTTTTGGAAAACACAAATAATCTTTCAATATGGCAAGACTCAGTTACAGAGCTGATATTTGAAAGTGGTCAATTGAGAGGAATAAAAACTCTACTGGGTGCAAAATTTTTTTCCAAGACAGTAATTATAACAGCCGGTACATTTCTTAATGGCAAATTATACATTGGTCAAAATACAACTGAAGGGGGTAGAGTAGGAGAGATCTCATCATATAGGCTCTCCGATCAAATTGCTGAAAATGGTATTTTGACAGATAGAATGAAAACAGGTACTCCTCCAAGAATTGATGCTAGAACCATAGACTTTGAAAAAGCAATTATTCAGTATGGAGATGAATCTCCGCAAAAGTTTTCATTCCTGAATATACCTTCGGCAATACAAATAAAAAGTAAGCAGCTACCTTGCTATATTGTACATACCAATAAAGTAGTTCATGATGAGTTAAGAAAGGGATTTGATCTCTCTCCGCTATTTTCCGGAATTATTAAGGGTAAGGGTCCTAGATATTGTCCAAGTATAGAGGATAAGTTAAAAACTTTTTCTGACAAAGACTCTCATCAGCTATTCTTAGAACCTGAAGGATGGAACACTAATGAATACTATCTGCAAGGGTTTTCATCTTCCCTTCCGCTAGAAGTGCAGATGGAGGCTCTTAGGAATATTCCGGGATTAGAGAATGTTAAAATCTTTCGTCCTGCATATGCAGTAGAGTATGATTATTTTCCACCAACTCAGCTGACACACTCTTTAGAGTCCAAGATTATTCCAAATTTATTTTTTGCCGGACAGGTAAATGGTACAACCGGATATGAGGAGGCGGCGGCCCAGGGGTTAATGGCGGGCATTAATGCGCATCTAAAAAACAGAGGAAAAGATCCGTTTATTTTAAAAAGAGATCAGGCATATATAGGAGTCCTGATAGATGATCTTGTTACAAAAGGGGTGGATGAGCCATATAGAATGTTTACATCAAGAGCTGAATACAGAATTTTGTTGAGACAGGATAATGCAGACATTAGACTTACAGAATCTGCATATAAATTAGGTATTGCATCTCAGGAAAGAATGAGGAGGGTAGAGTCAAAGTATGAATCTGTAAATTCAATGATAAATTATTTTGACAACGAGTCGGTATCTCCCCAAGAAATTAATGGCTATTTATCACAAGTGGGCTCAACGGAGATCTCTTCAAAAAGGAAAATGTCTGAGATTTTATCAAGACCACAAGTTGATATTAATTCTTTATTAAAATTTGTTCCACGAGGAACAACTTCTACTATCTTAGCAGAAAAAGAGAGAGTTACAGGGCTGGAGGTTTTGGATGATAAGTTGATTATGCCTAAATATCCTGAAGATATCTATAGCTCAATAGACATTAATAAATCTGATTCAGGTTTTGCTGAAATAGTAGAAGCTGTTGAAATAGCTATAAAATATAAAGGATATATAGAGCGCGAAAAGAGGATTGCGGATAAAATTTTGAAACTTGAGGATATGTCGATACCTTCTAATTTTGACTACTCACTATTGACCTCTCTTTCTCACGAGGCAAGACAAAAGCTAATGAGAATAAAACCCTCTACAATTTCTCAGGCGTCAAGAATTCCTGGAGTCTCTCCGGCAGATATATCTGTGTTACTCATATACTTTGGGAGATAATGTTTCACGGGGAACACATCTACTCGGCAATATAAAACATGAAGGAGTTGAGGAGAGGTGAGAGATCTTTATCGGAAAGAGGGAGTAGCATCCCTCTTTTTTGTTTAGAGTCTCTATAATATTTATTAAGGTAAGAGATGTAAATTTTTTTAGAGGCCTGGATCTGATCAATTAAAATTGAAGAGTCTTTAAGTACTGTATATATTTCAATTGTGTCTGACTTTTCGAGGGAGGGGAGTGCATACTCTACAATAACACCCTCTTTAGAGTTGTATGTACCTCCTTTAAGTAGAATATCTCTTTCAATAAAAGGAACGAGTTCTTTGGATAAGAAAATTGCAGAATTGCTTTCATTAGATTTTTCCAGGTCTCTTATTACTCTCTTTTTATGGACGGAGCAGTATAGATTGATAAATCCAAAAGAAGAGTAGTAGTCGTACAGATTTTCACTTGCCGGGAAAACAGCAATGTACTCCTTTCCTGCAGATCTGGAATAATCAAGACACTCTTTTATAATAGATGTTGATATTCCTTTTCCGCGTTGATCCGGATGAGTACATACACCATATAAATAGAAGCCGGTAAAAATTGAATTACAATTACCGGCTTCAATAAATATTTCGGATGGGATAAGTGTTGCTGAAGAGATGCAGATATCGCCCAGTTTTGATACTAGTGTTATAGAGTAGGGGAAGCAATTATTAAAGAAGTTATCTAAATATTCCTCTTCAGTTGTAAAACAAAGTTTCCACAACTCTTTTATTGATTCGACATCTCTATCTCCGGCAACGACAATCATTGTTGATCTATTTTGTATATCTCATTTATGAAATTAGCGTACTTCTTATTAATTACATGTCTTTTTAACTTCAAAGTTTGAGAGAGCATTCCATTAATAGGAGTCCACTCGGCATTAATTATTTTCGGACGTTTAATTTGTTCGTGAGGTGCAAGGAGAGAGTTAACCATTTCAATCTCTTTAAGGAATTTCTTCTGTACTTCCGGATTTGAGATTAACTCATCGTTATCGGTAAAGTGAATGCTGTGTTTTGCTGCCCAAAAATGAAGACGACTGAAATCGGGGATTATTATTGCGGATGCAAATTTTTGATTTTCGCCAATTACCATACAGTTTTCAATGTATGATGACTCCTTTAACATGTTTTCGATTACTTGTGGTGCAATATATTTCCCGGCTGAGAGTTTGAAAATCTCCTTCTTCCTGTCTGTGATTTTAAGAAAAATACCATCAACAAATTTGCCGATATCTCCGGTGTGAAGCCATCCATCCTTATCAATTATCTGTGCAGTATATTCCGGGTCCTTATAGTATCCCAACATTACATGAGGTCCTCTTGTAAGGATCTCTCCATCGTCTGCTATCATTAACTCTGTCCCTTCAAATACTTTTCCAACGGTTCCAATTTTTATAATCATCTCTCTTGGGTTGTTAACGGCAATTACCGGAGAGCATTCAGTCATACCATACCCCTCAAAAACATACATTTTTGCTGCTGTGAAAAGGCGAATTATCTTCTCCTGAATTGAAGAACCTCCCGAAACAATCAACAATTCGTGACCTCCAAGCTTCTCTCTCCATTTTGAGTATACAAGCTTATCTGCGATTTTGTGTTGAAACATATAAATAGGTCCCTTGTTGTAGTCAAATCTGCAAGCTAAATGGAAGGCCCAGGAGTAGATAAGCTTCTTAATTCCTTTAAGATCCTTCCCGGCAGCCTCAAATTTGCCATACATCATTTCCAGTACGCGAGGTACAGAGCAGAATCCATCTGCCTGACAGTCAGCCATATCGGATGCAATTGTTGAGAGACTTTCGGCATAATAGATGCTTATTCCAAGATACTGATAATCGTAATTCATACTTCTCTCATAAATATGACATAATGGGAGAAAACTTAGCATCTTGTGCCTATGGTCACGAATCTGTTGATTAGCGTGCCCTATAAAATTAAATACTAGATTGCTGTGACTTAGCATCACCCCTTTAGGGGTACCTGTAGTTCCGGATGTGTAAATTATTGTTGAGACCTCCGATGGCTGAATAGATTTTTTGTTATCCTCTATTTTTGAAAAGTAATTATCTCTCTCTTTTTCGCCAAGAGCATAAAGATCCTCAATAGATTTGTATGCATCCACTCTCTCCAGAGTGTAGAGCTCAATCTTTCGCTCCATCGAATCTAATATTGGGGCCATTTTTTTAGCAATCTGCTCATTGCCAACTATCAATACTTTTGAATCGGAGTGATCCAGGATGAATTTATAATCCTCGTTGCTAAGTGTCGTATAGATAGATACGTGTACCAATCCTGCAAGGGAGAGGCCCATATCGATAAAGTTCCACTCAGGGCGGTTACTGAAAATTGTAGATACCTTGTCTCCCTTTTCAAGTCCAAGACTTATAAAGGCGTATGAGAGTTTGTGTGATATCTCATAGTACTGATCAACAGAATATTTGGTCCATTTACCATTCTCCTTTCTCGCCAGAATATCATCTTTTGGATAATTCTCTTTAAGATTTTCCAGGAGGTCAAATACGCGGGTAACTTCCATAGTTAAGTTTATTAGTTTCTAATTATATTATTCTAAGTTAAATTTTTTTCAGGTCATCGACAAAAGCATCGATATCTTCTCTAGTGGTGTTGAATGAGCACATCCATCTGACTTCAAAAGTGCTTTCGTCCCATATATAAAAAAAGTGCCTGTCAACAATCTTGTTGTATGCCTCTTCCGGAATAAATGCGAAGACAGCATTTGTCTCTACGGGTCGACTAATTTTAATCCATTCAATTTCTTTTACCCTCATTTCAAGGTACTTTGCCATCTCATTTGAGTGACGAGCCAGCTTTAAATAGAGCCCGCTACCAAGAAACTCAATGAATTGAGCTGCAATAAACCGGCTTTTTGAAAAAAGTTGGGCAGATTGTTTCCTGATATATAGAAAATTTTCAGCTAGTTTAGGATTAAAAAATATAGCTGCTTCACCAAGTAGCATTCCATTCTTTGTTCCACCGAAAGAGAGGGCATCAACGCCGCAATCGGTTATAAATGAGCTGATAGGGGTATTTAGCGCAGCTGCTGCATTAGAAATTCTCGATCCATCAACGTGCAGATAACAGTTATGTTGGTGCATAAGATCTGCAAGGTCTTTTATCTCCTGAGAGGTATAAAGTGTTCCCAATTCAGTAGGGTGAGGTATTGGTAGAACC
>JAFIHK010000019.1 GCA_017848635.1 Bacteroidales bacterium
CTATCAGCTGGCTTATACCCTCAATATTCCGGTAGGTTATAAGATTATAATCTCTGTTCTCATTGATGTTTGTAAGGTGCTTTTTTGCTTTTAAATACTCCGCGCAGCAGTTGTCTTCACTATTAATACAAGATGAATAGAAGCTGGAGAACAGATCGCTGTAGCTGTCGAATTCCAGAAACACACAACATTCAAAGTGATCCTTTACAATATAGAGAATAGACTGAAAATCATTTACAATATTTGTAGATACACTTATTCTGTGGGAAATAGATGCTATCAGATTCTGTCTTTTATAATAGTGGCGCCGGTTCTCCTCTGCCCTTTTTCTCTCGTGGATATCCATATTGGTACCCCTTACTCCGCATAGAATCCCTTCATAAAAGTATGTTTCGATGTGAGTTGTGAACCACCTGTACGACCCATCTTGCTGTAAAAGTCTGAACTCATATTCGGCACTTTCAGGCTTTGAGGCGTTAAGAAGTTTTTGATGAAAGTTGTTGATCAGATCAATATCTTCGGGGTGTACAAAGCTGTCAAAGAGTTCACCTGTAGGTTTTACTGAATATGGTTCAAAGCCTAACAGCCTGTAATTATTCTCCGACCAGTTTACTGTATTGGTAATTATATTGGTGTCGAAGCTGCCCGATTTGCTTATTATCTGCGCAAGGTTAAGCTGATGTTCTCTATCCTCGAGAATCTTCTCATGATTTTTAATCTCAGTGACATTTACCAAAGTCCCGTAACCACCCTTAAATACACCATCTTTATAAATTGGTATAGTTTTGGTTCTGACCCATAGAACCTCTCCGTCCTTTTTCACATATCTGTATGTAATTGGAGGACTTTCAATATCTAATATAAATCTGTTTATGTTTTCGAGCAGGGCCAGGTCGGGCGGATAAATAAATTCGTAGAAAGGCCTGCCGATTACCTCCTCGGGATTGAAACCTGCATGTTTATATATACTGTTGCTTATAAACTGAATTATGCCATTTTCGTCAATCTTATAAACAATCTCATCGAGATTCTCCACAAGAAACTGAAAATTCTCCCTCTCCTGAGATAGTTTCTCCCCCAGCTGCTTCTCGGAGGTTATATCCTTGAAAACATATACAACATAATCTGTTTTTCCCTCTTCACTTACCAGCAATTTGCCATTGGCGCATATAAAAAAGTTAGTTCCATCCTGTTTTTTCCCGGTATACTCCACATAGCCCATCTCTTCACCATCTCTCCTCATTGAAAAATTTCCCCAGGCCTTGTCGTGTTCGCTGCTATCCACAAGCGATAGAAGGGTTTTGTTGATCATTGCCTCTGTGTTCGGGAATCCAAATATTTTACAGGAGTTCTCAGATGCATAAACAATAATTCCATCCTTTGACGTTACCAGAAAGGCGTCGGAAGATGCTGACATTATTGTCTCAATGAAACTATCTTTAGGTTTGTACATAAAATCTACAGGCAGATTTTTAAACCACTAAGTTAATTATTTTATATAAACGATAGAATATCTGGTCATTTAAGTGTAATTAATCTATTATCAGTTGCATAGAGTGCTGTAAATTAATAAATTGTTAACACTCTATTAATTACATTATTTATGTATAATTATGCCTAAATTAGTGTAATTAATATCAAACCACTATGAAAAACTTCAAAACTATTTTTTTTGCACTTATAATCTGTATGCCTTTAAACTTATCCGCTCAAATTAGCGTAAAAAACATTTTAAAAAATGTTAAAAAGAGTACCGAAAATAAAATTGAGAATCGAGTGGAGAGAAAGATGAATAATGGAGTAGATACGCTTCTTGATGGAACAGAAAATAAGATAAAAGGGGTCGTAAAGGGTAAAGAGACCAATCCACAGAAAGGGAACTCTACTGGTTCCGTAAATAATCCAAATGCGGGCAAAGATGCAAAAGATTCACCTCAGCATCAGATTGAGTGGAAAAGGTTTGATTTTGTACCCGGAACAGAGGTTATTTTTGAAGATAATCAGTCAGGTGAGCAAAACGGAGAATTTCCATCTAAATGGGATCTCTTTCAGGGAATATTTGAGAATATAACATTCGACGGATCAAATGTGATATATTGTATTCAATCGAATATGAATTCCGGCGGTGGAATTGTTCCTTTGATTAAAAACGCAAAATCCGACTATTTACCCGATGAGTTTACTGTTGAGTTTGATATATACTTCGATGAAAAAAGTAACAACTTCATCCTCTACTTTCTTGATTATAAAAATCAGCAGGGACTTGATAAAAGCGTTGCCAATCAAAACAAATACATTACAATAAGTAAGAATAGCGCACGTTATCCGGGATTGTCCGAGGGTTATTATCCCGGTTACAACTCTGCAACAATAGATAAAAATGGGAAGTGGAGGCATATATCAATCTCCTTTAATAAAAGGGCATTAAAAGTTTATCTTGATGATGCAAGAGTGATGAATGTGCCTAATATTCAATATAACCCCACCGGAATATCAGTCGGGTTTCATAAAACCGGAAGCACAGAGACCAAAACCTTTATAAAAAACTTCAGAATTGCAAAAGGAGCTGTTCCACTATATGAAAAGATGCTTACCGATGGTAAATTTGTTACAACAGGAATTAGATTTGATGTAAACAAGGCAATAATCAAACCCGAGAGCATGGGGGTGATCAATTATGTTTTTTCTATGATGAATGATAATCCGGGACTAAATTTTTATGTAGAGGGGCATACTGATTCCGATGGTGACGACTCGCTAAACCTGAAACTTTCAGAGGATAGGGCAAAGGCTGTGGCAGATCTGCTTATATCCATGGGAATATCTCAGAATCGTTTGAAACCTGCAGGTTGGGGCGAGAGCAAACCAATATCCGACAATAGCACACCGGAGGGAAAAGCCAATAACAGGAGAGTAGAATTTATTAAATTCTAAATAAACTTGAGAATCTGTTTTTTAGAATTCACCGACATTAGTATTGTCCTAACAATCAGGTGAGCAAAGTATCCTGCCATCAGCGCATGAATCCCATAGAAAGGTTTCAGCGCAAAGTATACTATAAAGAAGGAGATTGCCGAGAGGACCATTGTGTTTCTGAGCGAAGAGGTTGCGGTTGCTCCGATGTATATTCCATCCCATATAAAGGCAATACAGCTGACCAGAGGCATAAGAATCAACCATGGGATAAACTGAGGTGCCGACGACAATACATCTGCATTGGTTGTCATAATCCTGAAGAGTAAACCGCCTCCGGCAAAATAGACGAAGGTTGAGATTATACCTATTCCTAAACTCCAGATCAGCAGCAATCGTATTGTCCCCTTTAAGGCAAATCTATCTCTGGCCCCAATATATTTCCCGGTAAGAGCCTCACCCGCATAGGCAAAGCCGTCGATAAAGTAGGAGTAGAGGAGCATCAGCTTCATGACTATAGTACTTACTGCCAGCAGAGTGTCTCCATATTGAGCCGAGAATACTGTGAATCCTGAGTATATCAGAAGAAAACTAATGGATCGGATAATCAGGTCGCCTCCGCTTTTGAAGAATACCTTTAGCCTGTCAAATTGTATACTCTCTTTTATGTTGAAATACTTGAACAATCTCCTGTAATTGATAAGAAAGAGGGCAGATGTTACTATCAATCCGGAGTACTGAGCAAGCACAGTCCCAAGAGCTATACCCCGGAAGCCCATATTGAGGGAGAACGTTAGGGTGTAGCAGTATACCAGGTTAAGCACATTCACAGTAATATCTGCAACCATAGGTGTTTTGGCGTTTTGCATACCCAGGAACCACCCTTTGAATGCAAATAGTGAGAGTGTGGCAGGAGCGGCCC
>JAFIHK010000020.1 GCA_017848635.1 Bacteroidales bacterium
ATCTTAGTAGTAGGGGAGTGGCGAATACGCCTCTGGCCTATCTCTCGACAGAAGAGCAGTATGTCAATCTGGGCAGCGGCTGGTATGTGGTGAAGACCTACGCAAAAGGTAATGTATTTATACTATCTGCCCTTTTAATCCAGACCGACTACCGGACAGAGAATGAAAATTTCAGAAATGAGATAAATCCAAGGTTCAGGCTTCCCAAAAACCTCTCAATTGTCCCTGTAACTTACGATGAGTCATATGTAGTCAAGGGAAAGGGAGGTGGAGTCCTCTTCTTTGTACTAAACAATACACCCAGTGTATCAAGTACTCCCGGAACGAATCTGCGCTGGATAGCTGTAATGCTCATTATTGCAGCTCTATACATTATGCTTTTTAAAAGGAAGACTCTTAAGATGTTTATAGTCTTCAGCTGTTTTATGGTCGTGGTAAAGTTTTTTGAAATATATCTCTACTCTGTTCTGGAGACAAATATTTCCCTCTTCTCGTCATCGCTCTATGCCGACTTTGGCTTTTCCAGCTCTCTTGCCGATTTATTGGTCAATAATATATTGATTGTAATGATTGTAGCAGCACTATTTCTGGTCAGGAGAGATATAGCGCTTAGATATAACAGAGCAACACCAAGCGGCAAAAGGATTACTACATATCTGCTCATTCTTGTTCCCCTGCTGATTATTTTTTACATAACAATAAGTATACGCTCGCTCATCCTCAACTCAAATATAGTTCTCGAACTCTATAAAGTTGATGAGTTCTCACTATATACGGCAATTGTTTACTTCTCTTACGGAACTCTCTTTATTGCACTACTCTACTCATTGCAGATGCTCAGGGTCGTGATAAAGAGAATAAGACACACTTCTCTGCTTAAACTCAAACCTCTGCTCATCTTCATTGCTGCGATCTCTCTCTATATGTTGCTGATAGTCAGTTATTACGGATTTAGAAAAGAGGATAACAGAAACAGAGTGTGGTCTACAAAAATGTCAATTGAGAGGGACCTTAATATGGAGCTACAGCTCCGCTCAATCGAACAGTATATTCAGAACGATGCAATTATAAGACTATCTGCCGAAATAAGAGATCAGGGGACAATTATCAGACAGCTCACAGAGAACTATCTCTGGTCGATAATGCAACGCTATGAGCTGAGGATTACAATTTGCGGCGATGATGATTATACTGCTCTTGCAAACAGCTCAGCACCCGTGCCCTGCATGAAATACTTCCAGAATGAGATTAGCCTGTACGGGATTCCGCTTCACCTTAGCTCGCAGATATTCTTTATGAATAACTATAATGGACGGGTTAGCTATCTGGGAGTCTTTTCCTATCCTACATTCAAGGGGAATATTACTATGTTCATTGAGTTTGAGTCAAAACTGATGAACAGGGAGAACAGTTATCAGGATATTATTCAGCAGAGCAACCAGGCAGACAATGTAAATATGCCTGCTTACTACTCCTATGCAAAGTACCTGAACAAGAGGCTTACCACATATGGTGGAGATTATAACTACCCGGTTATAATGAAGGATTCGAACAAGCCTGGATTCTCTGTTACCAAAAGAGACGGTTACATACACTTTGTGAATGTTGTCTCTCCGGACAATGTCATTATAATCAGCCGCCCTGTTCGCAGTATTTTCCCATATTTCGTCTCCTTCTCATACACTATGATTTTCTTCTCTCTGATGATTTTTGGGTTGATCCGTTTACAAAAGCGCGGTTTTCAATATCGATTGCCAAGAAACTCATTCAGAAGTAAAATTACAATACTCATACTTGCATCGCTAATCTTTGCTCTAATAAGTATGGGGGCGGGAAGTATCTGGTATACATTGAACTATATTCAGGATAGTCGCAGAACGCAAATGGAGGAGAAGATGGAGTCGGTACAGACCACACTCTCCGATTTCAGTAAATTTGTCGATAGATTTGATGATCCCAACTTCTATAATCTTGAGCTCTTTGCAACCATGACAAGGTTGTCCAACAATACTCAGATTGATATCAATCTCTACTCACCCGACGGAAGACTCATAAGAACCACCCAACAGGAGCTGTATGACAGCTATATTGCAGGGTATAGAATGAATCCGGTTGCCTACAACGAAATTGTGAATAATCATAAGAAGCAAGTTATCAACAGAGAGAAGGTGGGCAGAATTTCGTATTACTCACTTTACGCTCCTCTCTTTAATCGCAGCGGCAAGATAATAGCGATTGTGAATATCCCGTATTACCTTACAGGTGCCACAATGTGGAATGACTCCTCTTCAATTATTGCTACAATTATCAACATATATCTTCTCCTGCTTATATGAGCGGTTCTTGGAGGTGTAATGCTCTCAAACTCTCTCTCCAGACCTCTTGCAGAGATCAGTAAGAAGATGCAGCTTCTCGATGTTAACAGGCAGGCCGAACACATTGACTACACAAACAAAGATGAACTAGGTATTCTTGTTGCTGCCTATAATAAGATGGTTGACGACCTTGAGGAGAGTACCAGACAGCTGGCTCAGAGTGAAAGGGAGCAGGCCTGGAGAGAGATGGCAAGACAGATTGCTCACGAGATCAAGAATCCTCTAACCCCAATGAGGTTAAGTATTCAGCACCTTGTTCGTCTAAAGAGGCAGAATGTGCCTGAGTGGCAGGATAAGTTTGACCAGATTGCAACCTCCCTTTTAGAGCAGATTGATATTCTCTCCGATGCAGCATCTGAGTTCTCGAGCTTCTCGCGGTTTTACTCAGAGGAGCTTACTGATGTTGATCTTAAGGCCCTTGCGCGCGAGCAGATCTCCCTGTTCGATACTCGGGATAATATAGACATACTGCTTAATGCTCCAATGGACAGAGCTATGGTCATTGTGCGTAAGGGGCAGATAATAAGGGTTTTGGTGAATCTGATATCCAATGCTATACAGGCCGTAGAGCATTTGTCCGATGGTAAAATTGTAGTAACAATCAGCGAGAGAGAGGATAGCTATTCGCTCTCGGTTGAGGATAACGGATCGGGCGTACCTGATGAGCTCACAAACAAGCTATTCAAACCTAACTTTACAACCAAGAGCGGCGGAACCGGGCTCGGTCTCTACATATGCCGAAGCGTTATAGAGCAGAGCCAGGGCACTATCTCCTACAACCGATCGGATAAAACAGGCGGAGCCTGCTTTACTTTTGTCTTAAGAAAATCTGAATAGGAACTCCGTTGAAATCGAAATTCTTTCTGATCCTGTTTTCGAGGTATCTCTTGTAATCGTCCCTGATATACTGAGGCAGATTGCAGAAGAATGCGAAAGCAGGCGAAGGTGAGGGAAGCTGTGTGATATATTTTATCTTAACATACTTGCCTTTAACCGATGGCGGCGGATAGTTCTGAATCTCTGCCAGCATAACCTCATTAAGTCGCGATGTCTGGATTTTGCGGCTCCGGTTTTCATACACTTTTGCAGCAGCGTTCAACACATCCAGAATACGCTGTTTATTGATTACAGATGTGAAGATGATAGGAATATCGTTGAATGGGGCGATTTTTTGCATTATCTCCTTTGTCATCTCTTTCATTGTATTGGGTCCTTTATTCTCGATTGTATCCCATTTGTTTACAACCAGAACGCACCCCTTTTTGTTTCTGATGATAAGGTTGAAGATGGACATATCCTGTGCCTCAACACCGCTTTGTGCATCCAGCATAAGAATACATACATCGGAACTCTCAATTGATCTGACCGATCTCATTACCGAATAGAACTCGAGATCCTCTTTTACCTTTGTCTTTTTTCTCAGACCGGCTGTATCTACAAGCATAAATTCGTGGCCGAACTTATTGTAATATGTCGAAACAGAATCCCGGGTTGTACCGGCGACCGGTGTGACTATATTGCGCTCCTCTCCCAGGAGAGCATTTGTGAGTGAGGATTTACCGACATTAGGTTTCCCTACGATTGTTATATAGGGGATATTGCGCTCATCCTGAACGATCTCCTTCTCCGGTAAAAGTTCGAGAACCTTGTCGAGCAGGTCGCCGGTACCGCTACCGCTGGCCGACGCAATTGCCCATGGCTCACCGAGTCCCAATGCATTAAATATGTGTGTGTCAAATAATTTATCGCCGGTGTCCACTTTATTTGCCACAAGGAGAACACTCTTATTGGTGCGACGCAAAATATCTGCTACAGCCTCATCGTAATCTGTAATACCGGTTGCAACATCGCAAAGAAAGAGGATAACATCGGCCTCCTCGATCGCCAGCAGTACCTGTTTACGGATTTCTGTCTCAAATACGTCATCGGAGTTTATGGCAAAACCGCCGGTATCGATCACTGAGAACTCCCTGCCGTTCCATTCGCAACGGCCATAATGGCGATCCCGGGTAACACCGGCGGTTTCGTCTACGATTGCCTTACGCATTCCGACAAGACGGTTAAACAAAGTTGATTTGCCCACATTCGGGCGTCCGACAATAGCAACAATACTCATAAAATTATAATACGGGGTGTTTATTTGTTATGAAGAGAAGGAGCACCCGTCGCACCCTCCCGGGCCGCAAACTCCTGTGTCACAAGAGGTGCCGTTAGCACCCTTTTTGCGCCACATCTTTATCTCTTCGTGTTTTGCACACTTAATTCCTTTTTTCAACATAGCCTTGTTTCCGTCAATCTCAGTCTCAGGAAACTTTCCATCCTTTTTAATAAGGATGTTTATAGAGAGAAGCAGCACGCTTACACCTATAAAGACCAAAGCTGCAATTAGTGTTTCCATAATATTGTTTAAAGCCACTTATTCTCCGGCGGAATAGGGTGTCTGTTAATTTTAATAACCTGAGCCAACTGATGGACCTTAAAGCCGGCGGCCATCATAAGAGATTGAATTTTATCCAGAAGCTCTCTGTCGATACCCTCCGATACCAGCTCCTCGGCATCTCTCCTCTCCTCAATAAGTTTTACCAGAATAGGGTCCAAAAGATTATATTCCGGAATGGAGTCACTATCCTTTTGACCCACGCTAAGTTCAGCCGACGGCGCCTTAGTCATGGTTGAATCGGGAATATATCTCTTTTCGCTGTTTATATACTCAGCAAGTTCATAAATCTGGAACTTGTATATATCCGCAACCGGCATAACAGCACCTGAAAGATCCCCGTAAAGCGTTCCGTAACCCATTGCGAGTTCGCTCTTATTCGATGTATTTAACACCAGAGATCCGTAATGGTTCGAGAATGACATTAAAATAATACTCCTAAGTCTAGCCTGAAGATTCTCCCTGGCTATCTGCCTCGGCTCTTCACCGAAATACTCCTCAAGCTCCTTCATAAGTTTATGAAAGGCACCCTCAATAGGAGCAATATGATACTTAATGCCCAGGTTCTCGGCCAACTCTACCGCATCGGTCACCGAATGCATGGTAGAGTATGGAGATGGCATCAACACACCTGTAACACTCTCTTTGCCGAATGCCCTTACGGCCAGGCAGGCTACAACAGCGGAGTCAATCCCTCCCGAAAGACCCAATACTGCCTTGGTTTTACCTGCAGAGGCAAAATAGGCCCTGAGCTTATCGATTATAGTGTCGTGCACTTGTTCAACTGACGGGCAGATATACATACTCTTAAAATATAAAGCTTGTACTGATCGATTGGTTGCAATATACCTTGTTTATGACATCGGCGAAAATCTCAGCAACAGAGATTATCTTAATTTTGCTTTTGTCTATTTCAGGATTGTCTGTCAGAGGAATAGTATCGGAGAGAATGACCTCTACAAGTTTAGAAGAGGCAATTCTTTCATAGGCAGGTCCCGACAGCACCGCATGGGTTGCCAGAGCCCTGACACTCTTGGCGCCCTTCTCCATTAACATATCTGCCGCTTTTGTAATTGTCCCGGCAGTATCGATCATATCGTCGATTATAATTATGTTACGCCCCTCAACCTCTCCAATTGCGGTCATAGATCCCACAACATTAGCCTTTTCGCGTGATTTATGGCAGATAATAAGCGGACAACCGATAATTCTGGAATATGCATTTGCCCTCTTTGCTCCTCCTATGTCCGGAGCTGCAATAGAGATATCTTCCAGTTTAAGATTGCGAAGATATGGCAGGAATATGGAGCTTGCATA
>JAFIHK010000021.1 GCA_017848635.1 Bacteroidales bacterium
CGACTCGTTAGCGGCAAGAATCTTCTTGACAGTCTGTTTGGCTATATATGAACCCATTGAGTCGTTCACAAAACGGCCTGAGTGGATTACCTGCGGGTGGTAATTAAGCTCAGCGGCTTTGTGTACCAGATAGTAAGGATCAACTCCTATACAGTGCCCTCCGACCAGACCGGGGAAGAATTTGAGAAAGTTCCATTTTGTCCCGGCAGCTTCAAGCACATCGTATGTGTTAATTCCTATTCTGCCGAAGATTATGGATAGCTCGTTCATAAGGGCAATATTAACATCGCGCTGAGTATTCTCGATAACCTTTGCAGCTTCGGCAACCTTTATGTTCGGTGCTCTGTGAACTCCCGCAGTAACTACGAGTTCATATACCCTGGCAATATTCTCAAGTGATTCCTCGTCGCATCCCGACACAATCTTTATAGTATTTCTCAATGAGTGCTCCGAATCGCCGGGATTGATTCTTTCGGGTGAGTAGCCAACCTTGAAATCCTTTCCGAAAACCAGCCCCGATATCTCCTCGAGGATCGGAACGCAGTCATCTTCGGTACATCCTGGATATACAGTGGACTCGTAAACAACATAGTCGCCTCTCTTGAGAACATTGGCAACGCTTCTTGTTGCTGCCAAAAGCGGAGTGAGGTCGGGTTTGTTGTATTTGTCAACCGGAGTCGGAACAGCAACTACATAAAATCTGGCGCTCTTGATATCTTCGAGTTTGGTAGTGTAGGTTATGTTCAGATTCTTGAACGATTCCGAAGGGAGCTCTTTAGCAGGGTCAATCCCCTTTTTAATAAGGTCTACATTCTTCTGGTTTATATCAAAGCCTATTACAGATGCTTTTCTTGCAAATTCTACTGCTAAAGGTAATCCTACATATCCAAGTCCGACAACTGCAATCTTGGATTTTCCGGAGATAATATCGTTGTACATATTGCTACATTTAATGATTCTACAAATTTATATTATTTAATCTTTAGGTTGAAAAAAAGATATCCCTTTTTACTATTTTTGTAATATGAGTTGGTTTGTTTTATATACCTCTCCCAGGGCGGAAAAGGCTGTAGCTCAGAGGCTGCACTCTATTGGTGCAGATGTTTATCTGCCCTTACATAAGACCAAAAGAAAGTGGACCGATCGAGTTAAAATAGTTGAGATCCCGCTTTTTAACTCATATGTCTTCGTAAAGGCCGAGCCTCACCAGCTCGCATCTTATCTCACAGTGAACGGTGTGGTGCGTGTCGTTTACTATATGCATAAGCCGGCGATTGTAAGGGATGCCGAAATTGAGGCAATCAAGGAGTTTTTAAAATTGGCTGTGGAGAGGGAGATAATCTACTGCGGAGATGTTGTGACTGTTACCGACGGTGCCCTTAAAGAGAGAGAGGGTAAAATTCTTTATGTTAAAGGAAACGATGTTGTGCTCTATCTTGAAGAGCTGGGGGCAAAAGTTTGTGTGAGCAAAAATTTAGTGGAGAAGGTCGTAAAAAAATAGTATCTTTGTTCAAATTAAAGCGTTTTTAAATGGATTATAACACTCAGAGATCCAAGCTGCTTATGCCTGAATATGGCAGGCACGTGCAAAAGATGATTGACTACGTCAAGAATATTCCCGACAGAGAGAAGAGAAACGAGCAGATACGCGCAGTTTTGAGCGTAATGGGAATACTTAATCCTCAGTTGAGGGATATAAATGATTTTAAGCATAAGCTTTGGGATCACGTGCAGATAATCTCCGATTTTGAGATTGATATAGATTCGCCATATCCGGTTCCAACTAAGGAGACTTTCGAAACAAGACCATCTGCAATTCCTCTGCAGACCACTCCTCTTAAAGAGGCTCATTACGGGAGGAACATCCAGAATATGATAGAGATGATCTGCAACAAGGAGGATGGCGAAGTTAAGAATAATATGATCCGGATTATTGCTACCTATATGAGGCAGCAATATCTTATATGGAACAAGGATACTGTCTCCGATGAGGTTATTTTCAACGATATAAAAAGGTTATCGGGAAACAGGATCACTATTCCCGAGGGTTTACACCTTAATGCAATTCCGGGCGATGTCAGTTTTCAACAGCCAAGGATGATGCAGCCCAATCAGAATCAACAAAGTAACAGGGCAAATTATAGAAACTTCCGCAATCAGAAAAACAAAAAGAGAAAATAATGGCTGTTTTCAAGGTTGAGGGCGGGCATCGACTCAAGGGGGAGTTGGTTCCGCAGGGGGCCAAAAATGAGGCTCTACAGGTTATTTCTGCAATTCTACTCACTTCACAGGAGGTTGTTATAGAGAATGTTCCCGACATTCTTGATGTTAACAAGCTTATAGAGCTATTGTCCAATCTGGGGGTTGAGGTGTGCAGGATCGACCGTACAACCTACTCTTTTAAAGCGAACGATATCAATCTTGACTTTATAGCTTCGTCGGAATTTCACAGGAAATCGGCTGCTCTGCGTGGCTCGGTTATGATCTCCGGCCCGCTTCTGGCCAGGTTTGGGGTTGCCTATATGCCCAAACCGGGAGGGGATAAGATCGGCAGGAGAAGGTTGGATACCCATCTTATAGGTTTTGAAAACCTTGGTGCAAAACTCAACTTTGAAAATGAGGGGGCATATTTCAGGCTCGAGGCTCCGGAACTCAAGGGGTGCTATATGCTTTTGGATGAGGCTTCCGTAACAGGTACTGCCAATATTGTAATGGCAGCTGTTATGGCAAAAGGGAGGACAACAGTTTATAACGCTGCCTGTGAGCCATATGTACAGCAGTTGTGTAAAATGCTTAACAAAATGGGGGCAAAGATTTCCGGAATCGGATCAAATCTGCTTACCATAGAGGGTGTCGATTCGTTAAAGGGTACAAGACACAGAATCCTGCCCGATATGATAGAGGTTGGAAGCTTTATTGGCCTTGCTGCAATGACAAGGAGCGAGATTCTGATCAAGGATACGGCTTACGACGAACTGGGAATCATACCTGCTCAATTCAGGAGATTGGGTATTACGGTGGAGAGACGTGGCGACGATATCTTTATCCCTTGTCATGAACACTATGAGATCGACTCCTTCCTGGACGGATCAATTATGACAATTGCCGATGCTCCATGGCCTGGTCTTACTCCCGATCTGCTTTCGGTATTTCTGGTTGTAGCCACACAGGCGAACGGATCGGTTCTTATTCATCAGAAGATGTTTGAAAGCAGACTCTTTTTCGTTGATAAACTCATAGATATGGGTGCGCAGATCATTCTTTGTGACCCTCACAGGGCAACAATTATCGGCCATAATCATAACATTCCTCTAAAAGGGATGCGTATGGCATCTCCCGATATAAGGGCGGGAATCGCCTTACTTATTGCTGCCATGAGTGCAAAGGGGACAAGTATAATTGAGAACATTGAACAGATTGACAGGGGTTACGAGAATATTGATATCAGATTGAATGCAATTGGTGCAAAAATCGAGAGAATTTAAAAATTTAGGATTTATATGGCTGCAGCTAAGAAGGGTAAGAGGGTAAAGGATGATAAAAAAGAGATAGTTACACCGAAAGGGTGGGAGGCGGCCCGTCTCATTGCGGGTCTCTTTTTCGCGCTTGCTTCGCTCTATACGTTTGTCGCACTCTTTTCATATCTCTTTACATGGAGCGACGATCAAAGCCTTTTGACAAATCCATCGCTTTGGAGCAACAGTGTGGATGCCGAAAATCAGGCCGGTAAACTTGGATTTGTTTGGGCCAATTTTCTATTATCCGATCTGTTCGGAATAGGGGCCTTCATAATCCCCTTCTTTTTCGGCGGACTGTCGGTTTATGCTCTGAAGATCCGAAAAATCAGAATTGTGAAGTTTCTTCTTTTGTCGGTATACGGGTGTATTATTGTTTCAATTGCATTTGCATATATATTTGCCTTTACTCCATTTAACGATCTCTTCGGTAACGGGGTCGGAGGATCCTACGGTTATTTTGTAAATGAGTGGTTATTCTCTATGCTGGGTGCTGCCGGAGCCGGCTCTGTAATTATCATTGCACTTGTTCTCTGGTTTGTATTGATGAGCTATAGTGTCGTTACATGGTTCAATAAGCTTATTAAAAGCATATTTCACCCGGAAAAGGAGAGCATCCCGGCCGGCATTAATGATAACCAGACAGCAACTGCAGGAGTACCTGATGCGAGCGATTCAGTTGCCGGAATGGCAGATAAATCGGATAGTAATGTGTTTTCAATAGAGGATGGTGTTGAGATGGAGGTCATTCAATCGGCACCTC
>JAFIHK010000022.1 GCA_017848635.1 Bacteroidales bacterium
AACCCATCCAGATCGAAAGGGGGGTCTGCAAAAACAACATCATACTTTATTTTACATATGCCCAGGAAATCGAAGACATTCATCCTGAGTGGTTGAATCTGGGTTAATCCCAGCTTTTTGGAACTCTCTTTGATGAAACGAAAATGGTTGGTGTTCATCTCTACTGAAGTTACTGACCTACACCCTCTGGATGAGAATTCGTAGGATATACTGCCTGTTCCCGAGAACAGATCGAGTACTGTAAGCTCTTCAAAATCTATCTCATTTGCAAGCACATTAAAAAGGCCCTCCTTTGCGAAATCGGTAGTGGGCCTTGCTTTGAAATTTTCGGGAGGGAATATCGATTTCCCTTTATATCTTCCTCCAATTATTCTCATTGTATTGTCAAGAGAGAGTATTTCATCTCCAGGCTGCTGCTGCCTAATGAAACTCTCCTGCTACGGAAATATTTTACCATAGGAAAGTACTTGGTTAGCAGCTGAATTTCGGGAACATATATGTCACCGTGAATAAATACCGTTGTGTTTTCTGGATTTATAAATGCTTGCTTCAATGCCAAAAAGGCAAAATATAGAGCCGATGTAAAATCGTTCGCCGGGTATGAACAGCAGTGAAGCAGTTGAGAACCGACAAACAGGGTGACATCTGCCTTACCTTTAATAAATGAGAGGTATAGCTTATTGTGATCGGTTCTTTTCTGAAGTTTTCTTAATACATGTAAAATAGATGGAACTGTTTCGAATTCAGGTTGGACCCTTTTCAGAATATTAAGAAGAGTGCTGTTTATAGCGTAAAGAATAACAAGATCCATCTCCTCAACCTTTACCCAGGCAACCTCTTCATCCTCCTCAATTTCATAGAGGGCAGAAAGATTTCTCAGTACCTCATTTTCATTGAATAGCTGTAGAGGTACAAGAGTGTACTTTTCGGTATCTATAATAATCTGTACACTCTTGTATCGATATCCAAGCATGGGGATGGACTCCACCATCCTTGCGCACTTTTTCAAATAACCCTCTTTTCCGTCGGTAGCAATAGAGAAATCGGACTTGCGCAGATAAATACATTTATCTGCAGAAGTATCAGTAATACAAAAGGAAAATCCATTCAAATTACTTTGAATGGATAATCTGTATTCTTTAGCTTTTTCTAAATCTATGTTGCTATCGACTATAACAGGCATACTATTCCCAGTTTCCGGCGTTATTGTTAGGCGAATCAATGCTGCCAACCTTTAAGCCAGGGAATTTGTTAATTGCTTCTTTGTCGGCTTTAATATTAACTATAAGTTGTCTCTTCAAACCCAAAAGAAGATGGTCATAATTTGCAGATGCTTCAAAAAGCGGAACATCAACACCAGAAACTTTCTTTATAACCGCTGTCATATCGAATTTTTTACCACCGCTGAAAGGAATAAATGCAATAGAGTCTATCTTAAAACCATCTCTCTTAAGGAGTGTATCCTTAACAGCTATTTTAATACTGTCGCGGAATACTCTCTTTTGAGCAACAGCCAGTGAGTCGTCCATTGAACCGATCTGTCTGATAACTGTGATGGTTCCGTTGTTGTAAAAGTCAATAAGAGAATCGAGACTTGATGTAAATTTACCGTGTCTTGACTTGAAAGCCACCTGAAGGGTACGAATGTCTTTTAGTCGCTCAACACAAACATTTTCTCTGAATTTTCTTTGCTTTTCAAACTGAACCGGCTCCTGAATACTTGCATAGATCATATAGCCTAATACGATGATAATGATAGGCAAAATAACAAAAGTTACAATCTTTTTCATTGGTTATTGTGTATATTATAATTTTCTGAATTATTCTCACAAAAATAAAATAAATATTTAGACCCCGCAATATATTTTTTATTTTTGTATTAAATATGCTTTATGAAACATCTGTTTAGCAGAGACGATGTTCTGCTTCTGGCCGAAAGAGCAGAATCTTCAAAGAACATAATAATAGTTACACATACCAACCCCGATGGCGATGCTATTGGTTCCGTTACTGCTTTGGGTAAGTTCCTGTCAAATATAGGGCTCACTCACCAGATATGGACACCCAACAGATATCCCGACTATCTCTCTTTTCTTGACACCTCCTCAAAAATTAATATTTACAGGAATGGTAAGATACGAGGAGATTTCTCAACAGAAGATAGCGACCTGGTTATATGCATGGATTTTAATCAGTTAAACCGTTCTGACGATCTGGAACCATTCATTAGAGAGAGTGGTGCATATAAGATCCTTATCGATCATCACCCCGATCCTGAGAGGGATAGCTTCGATCTTATTTTTTCTGCACCATCAGCTTCCTCAACATGTGAGTGTGTCTACAATATAATTGAGACTCTGTGCGACCTCAAGGGATCCTATCGAAACTGTTTCGACAAGAGTGTTGCCGACTCCCTTTATGTGGGACTTATGACCGATACAAATAACTTCTCAAACTCGGTAACCCCTGAGACATTCATTACTGCGGCCCGTCTGATAGAGAAGGGCGTGGATAAGGAGCTGCTTCAACATAAGGTGTTCGGAGTCTTTTCTGAGGAGCGTATGAGGCTGCTTGGTCACGTACTGTTAAATAAAATGGTTGTGATCCCGGAGCTGGAAGCTGCTTATATAGTTTTGACACAGGAGGAGCAACAGCAGTTTAAATTCAGAGAGGGCGACAGCGAGGGGTTCGTAAATATGCCTTTAAATATTAATAAAATAAATATATCTGCCCTTTTTACCGAGAGTGATGAATATGTGAGAGTATCTCTTCGCTCCGTAAATCACTTTTCGGTTAATCGTTTTTCCCGCAAATTTTTCAATGGGGGAGGGCACGAAAGAGCAGCAGGCGGCAGATTATATTTGCCAATTGATGAGGTTGGCAGATTTTTTGAAGAGAAACTCAAGGTATTCATAGAAACAAATTATCTAACTAATGAACAGGATTTATAATTATCTGACATTGACATTATTGGGAACTTTGGCTCTCGCATCTTGTGCCAAAGAGGTTGTCGAAAGCGATGAAGATATCGAAAAAAAGGTATTGGACGCATATATTAAAGTGGTTTACAACGACGCTATTCAACCTACAAGTTCCGGAATTTATATAATAAAAGAGAGGCAGGGTGACGGTGCAGGAGTTGAAGAGGATTGCGGTGTATACGTAAGGTACTCTATCAGGGATTTAAAAGATAATTACTCTACAACCACCTATGCCGATGTTGCCAAACAACTGGGAAGTTACGCCGACTCAACATATTATGGTCCTGTTCTGTGGGAGGTTGGTTACTATACTATCGTTACAGGCGTTGAGGAGGCTCTCATGAAGTGCAGAGAGGGTGACAAAATTAAGGTTATCCTTCCATCCTGGATGTCAACTTTCGGTTATTCAGGCAGCAGTAAACAGCATTCATCTACTGTTATTTACGAGATCGAAGTGTTAAGGGTTGTCAAGGATCTAAAGGAATATCTGACAGATACTTTAGCATCATTCAATAATAAGTACTATGGTGTAAATATGGATACAACCTCTTCTGACTTCTATTTTAAAACCCTTAACCATGGAGAGGGCGATACATTAAAAATCGGCGAGAGTGTCAATATATGGTATGTGGGGAAATTGCTCGACGGATATGTGTTCGATACAAATATAGAGGATACAGCCAGAAAATACAGAATTTACAGTTCAAGTAACTCATATACGGCTCTTAGCCATACTCTGACAGATACTACTTCTTCGGAATCTTCGCTTGTGGATGGTTTTGAGATTTCACTTTGGAGAATGTCACACGGAGGTGAAGCTGTAACATTCTTCTCTCCATCTCTCGGATATGGTTCGACCAGCAAATCCTTCGGATTGTATCAGCCACTATTCTTTTACATAAAAGTTGAGAAAGAGTAACCTGCAAGAGAGTAAAGATTAAAAGAGTTATTTTCTTTATATATGAAATAAAAAGAACTGTCACATGTGTGGCAGTTCTCTTTTTTTATCTGGATAAGTAATTACTATCCTATAAAGTGGAAGTGAGGGCCGAATCTTTCAAAAGCAGCTTTGTCCAGAGACTCCTGAGCATCAGGGTGTGAAATTGAGATAATCAGTTTAGCTCTCTCCTGAAGAGATTTGCCGTACAGATTTACTGCTCCATACTCTGTTACAAACCAGTGGATGTGATTTCTCGTTGTAACCACACCTGCTCCCGGATTAAGAACAGGGGCAATTTTGCTTATTCCCTTGTTTGTCACCGAAGGCATTGCTATAATAGCTTTTCCACCCTTAGAGAGAGAGGCTCCATAAATGAAGTCTACCTGTCCGCCAACTCCAGAGAAGAATGTAGTTCCAAGAGAGTCTGCGCAAACCTGTCCTGTAATGTCAACCTGAAGAGCTGAGTTGATGGCAGTAACTTTCGGGTTTTTTGCGATAATGAAAGGATCGTTTGTGTATCCTACATCTTGCATAAGAACCATTGGGTTGTCATCAATAAAGTCATAAACCTTTTGAGAACCCATAAGGAATGTAGATACCATTTTGCCTTTGTCTATTCCTTTGCATGCGCCGTTTATGATACCTTTCTCAACTAATGGCAGCACACCGTCCGCAAACATTTCGGTGTGAATTCCAAGATTTTTGTGATTTCCGAGTTGAGCAAGAACTGCGTTTGGAATTGCTCCGATTCCCATCTGAAGTGTAGCTCCGTCTTCAATAAGAGCGGCACAATGTTTTCCTATAGCCTCTTCAATCGGATCAGGAGCGGTAAAGTGTGCAGGCTCCAGCTCTGAGTGGTGTTCTACAAAAATGTCTATCATACTCACAGGGATCATAGCATCTCCGAATGATCTTGGTACATTCTTGTTTACAACAGCGATAACTGTTTCGGCTGTTTCGATTGCTGCCAATGTAGCATCTACCGATGTACCGAGTGAAACATATCCGTGTTTGTCAGGAGGTGATACCTGGATCATGGCTACATTGCAAGGAACAGTTCCGCTCCTGTACAATTTTTGTGTTTCGCTGAGGAAGATCGGAATGTAGTCGGCATAACCGGCTTGAACGCTCTTTCTAACATTTCCTCCTACAAAGAATGCTTGATGAAAAAAGACCCCTTCATACTTAGCATCGGTGTAAGGAGCCGCACCCTCAGTATGAAGGTGGTGAATCCTAACATCTTTGAACTCCTTGGCATCGCCTCTTTTGCACAAAGCGTCGATTAGCACCTTTGGGGCGGCGGCAACGCTGCTCATATGGATGTGATCGCCCGATTTGACAACCTTAACTGCCTCTTCGGCTGTTACAAATTTGATTGATGGGTACATAAAAGTAGTGTAATAGTTTATATTGTTTGATATTATGCTCCTTTGAAACAAGCCGCAAATTTATGTATTATTTCTATCTTTGCAATATTATATTTCATTTAATGAATGTTGTAACTATTACATGTGATTGGGGGAATGAGGATTACTATCTGGGCTGTTTAAAAGGCAGATTTTCAGCACTCGGGGCCGATTTTTCCCTTATTGAGATCTCCCGGTCTATTCCCTCTCACGATGTGCAAAATGAGGCCTTTGTTCTCAAAAATTGTTACAAGAGTTTTCCACCCGGATCCATCCATCTGCTCGGTGTCTTTTCGGAGCCGAACAGGAGTGAAAAAATGGTGATACTCTTTTATGACGGTTACTATTTCATTGGATTGAACGACGGCAGATTCTCATATCTTTTCGAAAACCCTCCCGCTATGGCGTTTGAAATTATGGAGATAGAATCGGATTCTACATTCTTATCCATTGAGTACTTTATCAAAGGTGTGAAAATAATCGCGGAAAATAATTTCGAAGCTCAGACCAGGGCTGCAGAGCTTAAAAGAGAGTCTCTCCGTAGGGCTGTATATAATGAGGATACAATTATTGGCAGGGTGATTCATGTAGACTCTTTCGGCAATGCGGTTGCAAATATTGACAGGTTATTGTTTGAAAGAATTTGCAAAGGGAGGAGTTTTACTATTTTTGTGCAGGGTCCGTATCTCAAATGTACAACTTTAAAAAATGGGTATGGTGAGTGTGAGGCGGGTGAGGTTTTTGCTCTATTTAATTCAGCGGATTTGCTTGAGATAGGGCGTTTCGGGCTTAATCTTGCGACACTCGAAAATATTGATAATACAACCGAAATCAGAATTAAATTCAACAGATGAAAAGAGAAAAAGAGATAGAGGCATTTGTAAGGCTTCTGGATGTAATGGACGAACTTAGGGAAAAGTGCCCCTGGGACAGGGAGCAGACTACCGAATCGCTTCGTCCGCTTACAATTGAGGAGACCTATGAGCTTAGTGATGCTATAATGGAGAACGATGAAATGGGGATTGCCAAAGAGCTTGGGGATATTCTACTCCACATTGTTTTTTACGCAAAAATTGGTAGTGAAAAGGGTACTTTTGATATTGCCGATGTAATGAATAAATTGTGTGACAAGCTTATATACAGGCATCCTCATGTTTTTGGCGAGACACAGGTGTCAAATGCCGGAGATGTTATAGAAAATTGGGAGAAGCTGAAAACCAGGGAGAAAGATGGAAATAAAACTGTATTATCGGGAGTTCCTTCATCACTTCCTTCGTTGGTAAAGGCCTACAGAATACAAGATAAGGTTAGAGCTGTCGGATTTGATTGGAATAAAAAGAGCGATGTGTGGAAAAAGGTTAAGGAGGAGCTGAGTGAATTTGAACATGAGGTGGATAGCAACTCAGGTTCTGCAAAAGTAGAGCAGGAGTTCGGCGATCTGCTATTCTCGCTTGTAAATGCGTCCAGACTTTATGGAATCAATCCTGATACCGCTCTGGAGACAACCAATCTTAAATTTATAAGACGGTTTAATTATGTAGAGAAGCGGGTTAAGGAGTCCGGAAAAAGGCTCGGGGAGGTTTCGCTTGAGCAGATGGATATATTTTGGGAGGAGATTAAAAAAACCGAGAGGGAGAATGGATAATTGGTACGAAAGAACTCGGCTCCTGATTGGCAGCGAGAACATAGAGAGATTGAGATCATCGCTGGTTGTGGTTGTAGGTCTTGGCGGTGTGGGGGCATATGCCGCTGAAATGTGCGCCCGTGCAGGAGTAGGAAATATGCTAATTGCAGATTGTGATATTATCTCACCTACCAACCTGAACAGACAGTTGCTGGCTTTGAACAGCACAATGGGTATGAAAAAGACGGAACTAATGAGAAGAAGAGTGCTCGATATTAACCCTGATATCAATATCTCCGTGATTGATCAATTTTTGGACCCGGAGAATATCTGCACACTTCTATCTCAATTCAAAGCCGATTATATTGTTGATGCAATAGATACCCTATCTCCGAAAATTGCTCTTATCAAATATGCAGTTGAAAATGGTATACCACTTGTGAGTTCAATGGGGGCCGGTGCTAAATATGATGTAACATCTGTTAAAATTGCAGATATATCAAAGTCTTTCAACTGTCCGCTTGCTTATATGCTTAGAAAAAGGCTCAGAAAAGAGGGGATCAGCAAGGGGTTTAAAGTGGTGTTTTCTCAGGAGCTTCCCGATCCTCAGGCTATAATTGCCGTAGAGGAGAGAAATAAAAAATCTGTAGTAGGCACAATATCGTATATTCCTGCCGTTTTCGGATGTGCTTGTGCACAAGTTGTACTCGAAAGTATAGTTAAGGTTAAATAATTTATATATTTGTGTACTCATTCTTTCTAATTATTAAAGTATGCAATTTACCGTAAAAGAGGTTAAGAGTAGTTCCGATCTTAATAGATTTATAAGGTTTCCGCACAAGCTATATAGTAGTTCAAAACAGTATGTTCCTCAATTGGATACTGAGGAGAAGAGTGTTCTTACAAAAAGTCCGAGTTTGGAGTATTGTACTATAAAACTATGGCTTGCAGTTTATGAAAATGGGGAGATTGCAGGAAGGATTGCTGGAATTCACAACCCGAGAGCAAATGAGGAGCATGGCACCCGCCGGATAAGATTCGGCTGGTACGATTTTGTAGAGGATAAAGCTGTTGCCCATGGGCTGATGAGTAAGGTAATCGAGTGGGGAAAATCAATCGGAATGGATCAGATACAGGGACCACTTGGTTATAATACCTGGAATAGACAGGGGATGCTTGTTGAGGGTTTTGAAAACACTCCGCCTATGAATTGTCTCTACAACTATCCATATTATAACGATTTCATGTCCGAAATGGGATTTGAGAAGGATTTTGACTGGATTCAGCTTAAGGTGGATGCCTCTCAGAAGGTGCCGGAGAAGATGGTGAAGATCCATGATATGATAATGGAGAAGTATAAGCTCAAATATATAAATTTAAAGACTTTAAAAAAAGCTGAGCGAGATGAGCTTATAAACTCATTTTTCGAGGAGTATAATGAAACTTTCAAAGCGGTTGAAAATTTTGTTCCCCTGACAACTGCTGAAATCAAGGATATAGCCGATCACTATTTTCCAATGTTAAAGCCGGAGCTCTCGAGCTTTATTGTTGACGAAGAGAATAAGGTGGCTGCATTTTCAGTCTGTTTTCCAAGTCTTTCGGAGGCATTTAAAAAAGCAAAAGGGAGACTCTTCCCTTTCGGTTGGTACCATATTCTCAAAGCATACCGTAAATACGACACAATCGATTTTATGATGAGTGGGGCCTCGAGAAAATGGCAGTCAAAAGGGCTATCTTCGTTATATCACGTTTATATGGAGCGCTCTCTTGAAGGAAGAGATGTCAAGTGGGGTATAACAAACCCACAGTCGGAACACAACTCCGCATATAAGGTCTGGGAGAGGTACTCAAACGAACCGTATATGAGAAGACGATGTTACTTAAAAAAGATATAATTATGACTCTTAATGATGTATGCAATTTAGTTTCGGGCAAGGTGATCTGTGGTGAATCCCGGCTGAACGATGAAATTTCTCACGCTTTTGCATCGGACCTTCTCAGCGATGTTCTTACGGTTAAAACAAATCACTTTATGTTAATTACGGGGCTGGCAAACTTGCAATGCATCAGAACTGCAGAGATGTCTGATATCTCTTATATACTGATTGCCAGAAATAAGAGTGTCACCGACGAAATGAGAGAGCTTGCAAGTGAGAACAATATTTTATTGATTGTCTCCCCATTCTCACTTTTCAAATGTTCGGGAATTTTGTACTCAGCAGGAATTAAACCTGTATATTGATGTATTTTGAATATTTTGTAGAGGGGGGAGATTTTACCAATGCAGGGTATGCATCCTCCCAGATTAAAAAGCATCTTAAAGAGCTTGGCGTTGATCCTTCGGTGATAAAGAGGTCTGTTATTGCGCTATATGAAGCCGAAGTGAATATTGTTGCTCATGCATACAGAGGAAAGATCAAGATCTTTATAAATAAGAATGGGGTTAAGATGCTATTGGAAGATGAAGGGCCCGGAATTGCAGATGTTGGTCTGGCGATGAAGAAGGGGTTCTCTACAGCTTCTGAGGCTGTCAGGGAGATGGGGTTCGGCGCAGGAATGGGTCTGCCTAACATTAACGAAAATTCAGACAGTTTTAATATTGATACTGTGGTTGGGAAGGGAACGACTTTAGAAATAATAATCAATTTTTAAAAAATGGAAGAGGTTTTATATCACAGGGCACTTGAGATAGTAGAGGATGTCTGCGTAGGTTGTGCTCATTGTATGAGGGTTTGTCCCACCGAAGCTCTAAGAGTTAGAGGCGGAAAGGCAAGAATTCACCCGGAGTGGTGTGTCGATTGCGGAGAGTGTTACAGGGTGTGTCCTACCAGGGCCATTCGGGTAAGAGATGACGACTTTTCGAAGATTTTCGATTATAAACACAGAGTACTGCTGGTTCCCACTGTATTTTATGCTCAATTCGGGAGCAGATACAGCAGAGATAATATAAACGGTATTCTGGGTATGTTGGGATTTACGGAGGTTTGCCCTGTGGAGCAGAGCGTAGATCTACTTATGGATGAGGTTAATGATTATGTGCATAATTCAAAGAATAAACCGGTAATCTCATCTTTCTGCCCTGCAGTAACCAGATTGATTCAGGTACGTTTCCCCTCTCTGGTGGATAATGTGCTTCAGTTACTCCCGCCTCTGGAATTATCTGCTCAATTTTACAAGCGAAGATATGTTCAGGAGAATGGCAATGATGAAGGATTGGGAATATTCTACATCACACCATGCATAGGTAAAATTGCTGCGGTCAAGTCACCTGTTGGGGGATACACCTCACCTATACACGGGGTTATTAATATGGACTATATCTACAATAAGGTTCTGCTTGCATTAAAGAACAGAGTAGATATAGTAAGTGAACCGCTTGTTAAATCGAGTCTCTCTTCAAAGGGAATTCTCTATCCGACCACTGGTGGTGAGTCAGTGAATGTTGATGCCAAGTGCCTCGCGGTTGATGGACTGGCTAGTGTTATCGACATATTGGAAAGGGTTGAAAACGAGGAGTTAAAAGGGATTGATTTTCTTGAATTAAGAGTTTGCGATGAATCTTGTGCAGGAGGAATTCTGCTCTTTGGGAATCGTTTTATGATATCCGATAAAATGAAGGGATATGCGGCAACAATCCCGGATGTACATGAGCTTGTCCCTGAATACAAAAAATATTGCTCGGCTGTTGTACATATGGAGAGAGTGGAACCGAGGTCGCTTGTAAAGTACGATAAGGATATTGAAGTCGCCATCAGAAAGATGGAGAGTGCAAGAGAGCTTAGAAAGGTTTTTCCCGGTATAGATTGCGGGGCTTGCGGAGCACCAAGTTGCACAGCTCATGCCGAAGATGTGGTAAAGGGTCTCTCCGATGTAAATGCATGTATTTTCCTGCGAACTAAATATGAGAAGAGGGGAGAGATTGACTCCGATGAGGCTATTAAAATAATGGAGTTTATTTGGGGTAAGGATAGATTTGAAAAAAAATAGCTATGAATGTTAAAGAGTTAGCCGAAAAGGCCAATTTGAATCTGTTTTCAGGTGCTGCCGGTCTGGATCGTCAGGTTACCGGAGGGTACTCGAGTGATTTGCTCTCCGATGTTATGGGATATGCTTCGGAGGGTCAGGTGTGGATCACTCTTCAGAAACACAGGAATATTATGGCAGTTGCATCTTTAAAGGATCTGGCTGCTATTATCCTTGTTAAGGGTTTCGAACCTGAACCTGATGTTCTGGAGTTGTCGGAGAAAGAGGGCATTCCTGTTTTAGGTACCCAAAAACAGGCATTTGAAATTTCGGGAGAGATTTTCAACCTTATTAAATGATAAAGGCCGATTTTCATATTCACACGGTCCTCTCTCCTTGTGGTGATATTGAAATGACTCCGGTAAATATTGTTAATGTTGCAAAGGAGAGAGGCCTGTCCGTTATTGGTATCTGCGATCATAACTCTACGCTTAATGCAAGGGTTGTCAGAGAGGTGGGTGCCGAGTGTGGTGTTTATGTGATGACAGGGGCCGAAATTACAACATCTGAAGAGATACATGTCCTCATTTTTGTAGATGGCAATGAGGCTCTCGATAAATTACAGAAATATATTGAAAAGCACATAAACAGGGTTCCCAATAACCCCGATTTATTCGGATATCAACCCGTGATAGACCGCTGCGAGAATATTCTCGACCAGGTGGATTACCTGCTTATAAATTCGACCGATCTCTCAATCGACGACCTGGAGGATTATGCAGGCTCATCAGGGGCAATTATTATACCTGCGCACATCAATAAACCATCAAATTCACTTATAAGTCAGCTTGGATTCATTCCTGCAGGTAGCCGATTCAATGCAGTAGAGATTTTTCCGGAATCACCACTCTCACCTGCAGATAGAGAGGCGTGCAGCTGTTATAGAATGCTTACATCCTCGGATGCTCACTATACCCACCATATCGGGAAATTCTACACCGAACTTGATGTCAATCTGCCCATCTCCTTTAATAATATCTTAGATGCACTAAAATGAATGATCTGTCACTGCACATACTGGATATTCTACAGAATTCGGTTTCGGCCGGAGCTTATGAAATAAGACTCACAGTTGAGGAGGATCCTGAATCGGACAGACTCACCGTTTCGATTATTGATAATGGTAAGGGGATGTCAGGAGAGCAGCTTGAGCGGGTAAGCGATCCTTTTTTTACATCCAGAACAACAAGAAGGGTTGGTCTCGGAATACCGCTGTTCAAGCAGACCTGCAGAGAGAGTGGCGGAGACCTTACAATTACATCACAACTGGGAAAGGGAACCAGCGTTACGGCTGTTATGGGCTACTCTCATATCGATAGACCTCCTCTGGGAGATATCTCAAATATTTTAGTTCTTACAATGATCTCAAACCCGGAAATAAATTTTATATTTACATACATATACAAAAAACGGGAATTTATTTTTATCTCTTCCGAAGTCAATGACATCATAAAAGATATTCTATCCGGAAATAATCAAATGATTAAACTGCTTACGGAATATTTAAACAATAATATTTCAGAGCTAAAGACGTAATATCTTTAACATTTTATAAGAGTAAAGCTTAAAAACCGGAAGTTTTTTATTGCAAATAGTAATATTTTGTTTTTTTTAACTAATTTTGTGTAGATATAGTGTCCAATTGCCCCATGTACCATTTTGTTCCACTTCTTTTGCCTGAATTTTAAACAACAAACATAATATTATATGAACAAAATCAAGTCTTTGGACGATTTGCGCAGGATAAAGCAAGATCTTGCCGGCGGAATGAACATCCGCGAGAAAAGCAACTCGCCTGAATCTCTTGTCCAAATTCGTGTAGCTATGGCGACCTGTGGAATTGCTTCCGGAGCCAGGAATGTCATGAACACACTCATAGAAAAGATTGAAAAGGACAAAATTCCGGCAATAGTAACCCAGGGTGGATGTATGGGTTATTGCTATGCAGAACCTACAGTTGAGGTAAAGAAACCAGGTGAGGATCCTGTTGTTTTCTCCTTTGTTAACGAAAAGGTTGCAATTGATATCCTCGAGAAATATGTTTTGAAAGGAGAGCTTATAGACGGCATCCTTCCGGTAAACTATCGTACAATTGAACAAAAGTAACGGAGGGTAATATGTCGAATTATAAAATGCATATTCTGGTTTGCGGGGGTACAGGATGTCGTGCTTCGCAAAGCCATGAGATTGTTGAGGTATTTAAGGCTGAACTTAAAGCTCATAATCTCGAAAATGACGCACAGGTAGTTACTACCGGTTGTTTCGGATTCTGTGAAAAGGGTCCTATTGTAAAGATTATTCCGGACAATACTTTCTATACTCAGGTAACTCCTTCGGATTGTACCGAGATAGTTCTGGAGCACATTCTTAAAGGGAGAAAGGTGAACCGTCTTCTTTATGAAGATCCTAAGACACAGTCTCATGTTGAGGACTCCAAACATATGGATTTTTATAAAAAGCAGCTCAGAATTGCCTTGAGAAACTGCGGTTTTATTGATCCTGAAAATATTCACGAATATATAGCACGTGACGGTTATGCTGCATTAGGAAAGGTTCTTTCCGAGATGACAGCATCTTCGGCTATTGATGAAATAAAGAAATCGGGTCTAAGAGGAAGAGGTGGCGGAGGTTTCCCAACAGGTCTTAAATGGGAGATTGCGTCCAAATTCAAATCCGATCAAAAATATGTGGTTTGTAATGCCGATGAGGGAGATCCGGGTGCATTTATGGACCGTTCGATTCTCGAGGGAGACCCTCACTCGGTAATTGAGGCTATGGCAATTTGCGGTTACTGTATAGGAGCTACAAAAGGTCTTGTCTATATTCGCGCTGAGTATCCTCTGGCTATCACACGTCTTAAAATAGCAATCGAGCAGGCCAGAAATTTCGGATTGCTTGGAAATGACATAATGGGGAGCGGTTTCAGTTTCGATATAGAACTTAGATACGGAGCCGGAGCCTTTGTATGTGGAGAGGAGACAGCCTTGATTCACTCAATGGAGGGAAAAAGGGGAGAGCCAACCGTAAAACCTCCATACCCTGCTGAAAAGGGTTATCTGGGCAAACCTACAAATGTTAATAATGTTGAGACATTTGCAAGCATTCCAGTAATTATTCTTAAAGGATCCGAATGGTTCGCAAGTATAGGAACCGAGCGCTCAAAAGGGACAAAAGTGTTTGCACTTGCAGGTAAAATCAATAATGTTGGTCTTATTGAAGTTCCAATGGGTATCACCCTGAGAGAGATAATTTATGAAATCGGAGGAGGAATTAAGGATGGGAAGAAATTCAAGGCTGTTCAGACAGGTGGTCCTTCGGGAGGATGTCTGACAGAGAAGCACCTCGATACTCCTATTGATTATGACAATCTCACTGCCGCCGGCTCAATGATGGGATCAGGAGGTATGATTGTTATGGATGAAGATGACTGTATGGTTTCTGTTGCCAAATTCTATCTCGATTTTTCGGTAGAGGAGTCATGTGGAAAATGCTCTCCATGTCGTATCGGTAATAAGAGACTGCATGAGATGCTTGAAAAAATTACTTCGGGTAAGGGGACAGTGGAAGATCTTGACTATCTGCAAAATTTGAGCAAGGTAATAAAAGACACGGCACTTTGCGGGCTTGGTCAGACATCTCCAAACCCTGTACTATCTACACTTGAACACTTTTACGAAGAGTATCTGATTCACGTAAAAGAGCGCAGATGCCCTGCAGGTAGATGTAAAGAGCTCAGACTCTACTCAATTAACCCTGATTTGTGTACCGGATGTACTGCCTGTACCAAGGCGTGTCCTGTTGGAGCAATCGAGGGAGAGAAGAGGCAACCGCACATTATTCACGAAGAGAAGTGTATCCGCTGCGGAGCTTGTTATGCGAAATGTAAATTCACAGCAATTAATGTTCAATAGCAGATATTATGGGAAAAGTAAAAATTACAATTGATAATACACCGGTTGAGGTTGAGAGCAATCTAACCGTATATCAGGCAGCAAAACAGATCGGTATCAATATTCCTGTTCTCTGTTATATGAACCTGGAGCACCTGAATATTGAGAATCGTCCGGGTGGTTGCCGTATTTGTGTGGTTGAAATAGAGGGAAGAAAAAATCTTGCACCATCTTGTTCAACTCTTTGTGCCGAAGGGATGGTCGTTCATACAAACAACAGAAGAGTTTTGAACGCTAGAAAGACAGTTTTGGAGTTACTACTAAGTGACCACCCGAAAGATTGTCTTATCTGTCCAAAATCGGGTCAGTGCGATTTGCAGGATCTCGCAGTGAAAATGGGTATCCGTGAGATACATGCAGTTGAAAATGCAGAGGTCTCAACATACAGAAAAGATATATCACCTGCTCTATCAAGAAATATGGACAAATGCGTATTGTGCCGCCGGTGCGAAACGATCTGCAATACTGTCCAGACAGTCGGAGCGCTGAGCGTAGTTAATCGTGGGTTTATGTCTGTTGTAGCACCGGCATTTGAAGAGGATCTTATAGACTCTCCATGTACTTTCTGCGGCCAGTGTGTTGCAGTTTGCCCTACAGGTGCTCTTACTGAGGTAAACCATACTCCAAAGATAATTAGAGCTTTGTCAGATCCTACCAAGACAGTTATCGTTCAAACAGCTCCTGCTGTAAGAGCGGCCCTTGGTGAGGAGTTCGGTTATCCTGCAGGTACTCTGGTCACAGGTAAACTTGTAGCAGCTTTGCGTAAATTGGGTTTTGCAAAGGTATTCGATACCGATTTTGCAGCCGATTTAACAATTATTGAAGAGGGAAATGAGCTTCTTAACAGACTTACAAAACATCTGAACGGAGATACTAATGTTAAACTTCCGATTCTGACATCTTGTTGTCCGGCTTGGGTCAATTTCTTTGAATTCTACTTCCCTGATATGCTTGATGTCCCTTCTACTGCTCGTTCTCCACAGCAGATGTTTGGATCTATTGCAAAAACCTATTATGCAGAGATGCTTGGTATCAAGAGGGAGGATTTGATTGTAGTCTCTGTGATGCCTTGTCTGGCTAAAAAGTATGAGTGTCAACGTGACGAGTTCCAGGTAGATGGAAATCCGGATGTAGACTTCTCTATTTCAACAAGGGAGCTTGCGGCGTTGATCAAAACATCCAATATAGATTTTAATGTTCTTGAAGATGAAGACTTCGACCATCCTCTTGGAGAGTCGACCGGTGCTGCTGTTATATTCGGAGCAACCGGCGGGGTGATTGAAGCAGCAGTGAGAACTGCATATGAGCTTTACACAGGAATGAAACTTCAAAGGATAGATTTCCACGAATTAAGGGGTCTTGAAGGAATCCGTATGGCAACCGTAAACTTCAACGGCACTCAGATTAATATCGGTATTGCTCACCAACTTGGCAACGCAAGGAAACTTCTTGAGGGTATAAGAAACGGAATGTATCACTTCCACGCGATAGAGATTATGGCATGCCCTGGCGGATGTATCGGCGGAGCAGGTCAACCATTGCACCACGGTGATTCATCTGTTATTAAAGCTCGTTTCGATGCCATTTACAGAGAGGATGCAAGCAAACCACTGCGTAAATCTCACGAAAATCCTTATATAGTAAAACTTTATGAGGAGTATCTGGGTAACCCTCTGGGAGAAAAAGCGCACCATCTTCTTCATACACACTATTTTGATAAGAAAAAAATAAAAGCAGCCAGAAAAAATAAGAACTAGTTATGAATACATTCAAACTTCAGGATTGCCAGAAAACTACTATTAAAAATATCTGCGCATCTTTTAAAAATGATCCGGGTGAATTAATTAACATTCTTCACAAAACTCAGGGTGAGTTCGGGTATCTTCCTGAGGATGTTCAGAGAGAGGTTGCTTTAAATCTAAATATTCCTGTTGCTCAGGTATATGGAGTTGTTACCTTCTACTCATTCTTCACAATGAAACCGAAGGGAAAACATGCAATTTCTGTTTGTTTAGGAACTGCTTGCTATGTAAGGGGTGCCGACAAACTTGTTGATGAACTAAAGGAGCAGCTTAAAATTAAAGTTGGTGAGGTAACTCCCGATGGTAAATTCTCTCTCGACTGCCTTAGATGCGTAGGCGCTTGTGGCCTTGCACCTGTATTGCTAATTGGCGATAAAGTCTACGGAAGAGTTGATCCGGAACAGATTACCGAGATTTTGGAAAGCTACGAATAGTATAAAATAATTGATAAAAGAGAGGGTTTCCGGTCGGAACCCTCTTTTTTTATTATGAGGTTTGAATTGACTCTTTTAGAGCTGTAACATTGATAATTGTAAATCCCTCTCTGCCTGTTTTAATGAGATTATCTCTCTCCATTTCCGATATAGTTCTGGCTAATGATGGGCGGGCAACTCCAAAAAATCTGGCAAGCTCTGTCTGGTTCATATCTGGTTTTACAATGATGTTTCTGGTTGTAGCGGTTGAGGTTTTCGGAATTAATGAGCAGAGATACCAGGCTAGCTTCCCTTTAATAGTTCTGATTGTCATCAGTTGAAGCTTGGATGATAAAAAGTTGGTTATATTGGAGTTGAACGCAATATATCGTGAAAGGAATTTCGGGTATAAAGTAAACATTCTTAATACCTCATCTTTTGGTATTCTCATCACAGCACAATCCTCCTCCGCAATTACATCTACAGGAAAGCGGTTGTTGTCGGCAAACAGAAATGCACTTGCCAGTGGATGAGGAGAGGGGATATTCGCTATAGTTACCGTTCCCCCCTCTTCGGTAAACATCTCAGTTCTTACCGATCCCTTTGCCAGTATATAGAGGTATTTGCAGATATCACCCTGAGTAACTATAATATCTCCCTTTTTGTAACTAATAACGGTATACCGGGTCCCGGATATCAGGTCCGAAAGCTCATCTTCAGTAAAATCTGCCCATAATGGGCATCCGTAAATGTCAGGAATTTCATTCATTAGTTACGAATTTATACATTTTTTTCATAAGTGTAACAATTGTTACAGTTTTCGGGTTCGCTCAAATCTACTTTTGTGCCATAATAAAATTTAAAACCGAAAAATTATGTTTTGCTATCAGTGTCAGGAGACATCCAAAAATACAGGATGTACAATTAGCGGAGTTTGCGGAAAGACTCCGGAGGTTGCCAATCTGCAGGATCTGTTGATCTTCGTTTGTAAAGGTATTTCTTGTTATGCATCTGCCCTTAAGGATAAGGGTGTAGTATTTGAAGAGGCCGACAGATTTGTTATGGAGTCACTCTTTATGACAATAACAAATGCCAATTTCGATAAGAGTCGTTTTGTAAGAAGAATTAAACAGGCTCAGGCTTTGAGAGACCAACTTAAGCAGATTTTTATTGAAAAGAGGGGAGATGTTGCTGCTATCACATTTGAGGGAGCTTACTGGAGTTCTGACTCTGTTACTGAAATGGAAGAGAAGTCCAAAAGCGTTGGTGTTCTATCTACAGAAAATGAAGATGTGAGAAGTGTTCGTGAGCTTGTTATATATGGATTGAAGGGCATGGCTGCTTATGCTGAACATGCACATAATCTGGGATTTGAGGATAGAGAGATTTTTGATTTTATGCATAAGGCGTTAGTTGCAACAACTAATGATAACCTCTCTCTTGAAGAGCTTATCGCTCTGGTTATGGAGACAGGCAAGTATGGTGTACAGGTAATGTCTCTCCTCGATAAAGCGAACACCTCAAAGTATGGAAATCCAGAGATCACAAAAGTTAATATTGGAGTTAGAAACAATCCGGCCATCCTGATCAGTGGACATGATCTTCGCGATATGGAGGATCTGCTTGTTCAAACAGAGGGGAGCGGTGTCGATGTATACACACACAGTGAAATGCTTCCAGCAAACTATTATCCTGCCTTCAAAAAATATAGTCACTTCGTGGGTAACTATGGTAATGCATGGTGGAGTCAGACTAAAGAGTTTGAAACATTTAACGGACCAATACTCTTTACGACAAACTGTCTCGTCCCTCCCAGAGCAAACTCAACATACAGAGATAGAGTATATACAACCGGAGCAGTAGGCTTTGAGGGATTTCCTCACATTGCCGACAGAGTTGAGGGTGGAAGAAAAGATTTTTCTGCAGTAATTGAACATGCTAAAAGGTGTGCGGCTCCCCAGGAGATTGAATCTGGAGAGATAATCGGAGGGTTTGCTCACGCTCAGGTTTTTGCTCTTGCCGATAAGATTGTTGAGGCTGTTAAGAGCGGGGCTATCAAAAAATTCTTTGTTATGGCGGGTTGTGACGGAAGGATGCTTGGCCGTAACTACTATACCGAGTTTGCCCAAAAGCTTCCAAAAGACACTGTTATTCTCACAGCTGGTTGTGCAAAATACAGATATAACAAACTCCCTCTTGGAGATATCAATGGCATCCCTCGTGTTTTAGATGCAGGGCAGTGCAATGACTCCTATTCACTTGCTGTAATTGCTCTTAAGCTTAAAGAGATTTTTAACGCGAACGATATAAATGACCTTCCTATCGCCTATAACATAGCCTGGTATGAGCAGAAAGCGGTTATAGTTCTGCTTGCACTTCTCTACCTTGGTGTTAAAAAAATTCACCTTGGTCCAACTCTACCGGCATTCCTTTCACCTAATGTTGTTTCGTTCCTTGTAGAGAACTTCGGAATCAGCGGAATTGGCAAGGTAGATGAAGATCTCAAACTGTTTTTAGGTTAAGACGAAATTAGTTACCTTTGCGCCAGATTTAAAAAATATGAGTGAAAATAACTTAGTTCAGAAATTATCGGGACTGCACGAAAAATTTGAAAATCTGGCGCAACAACTATCCGAGCCTTCAGTGATGTCGGATATGAAAAGATATGTATCTCTCAACAAGGAGTACAAGGAGCTGGAACCAATCGTAGCAGCCGGAGACAAATACAGAAAGATGGTATCCGATTTGGAATCGGCAAAAGAGATACTTCAGGTTGAGAAGGATGAGGAGCTCAGAGAGATGGCAAAGGAGGAGATATCTTCAATTGAGGAGATGCTTCCGGCTATGGAGGAGGAGATCAAGCTTCTGCTAATCCCTGCAGATCCACAGGATTCCAAGAATGCTATTCTGGAAATCAGAGCGGGAGCAGGTGGTGATGAGGCCTCAATTTTTGCTGGTGATCTTTTCAGAATGTATGCAAAATTTATTGAGAAAAGAGGCTGGAAGCTTGAAATTAACAGTCAGTCAGAAGGTACTTCAGGAGGATTTAAGGAGTTGATATGCAAGGTTACAGGAAGTGGTGTATATGGTGTACTAAAATATGAGAGTGGTGTTCACCGCGTTCAAAGGGTTCCGCAGACTGAAACTCAGGGCAGGGTACATACTTCAGCTGCATCTGTAGCAGTGTTACCCGAAGCAGACGAGTTCGATATAGAGCTTAATATGAATGATATCAGAAAAGATACATTCTGCTCTTCAGGACCGGGGGGGCAATCTGTAAATACAACATACTCAGCAATCAGGCTCACTCACATTCCTTCGGGAATCGTTGTTCAGTGTCAGGATGAGAAGTCACAGCTCAAAAACTTCGACAAAGCTCTTGACGAACTCAGAACCAGACTCTATAATATGGAATATGAGAAGTATCTGAACGAAATATCTGCAAAGAGAAAGACAATGGTATCAACCGGAGACCGCTCTGCAAAGATCCGTACATATAACTATCCTCAATCAAGGGTAACCGACCACCGTATAAATTACACTATGTATAACCTTCCCGTATTTATGGATGGTAATATACAGGAGGTTCTGGATCTGCTGCAGATAGCTGAGAACGCTGAAAGACTTAAAGATTCCGAATCAATTTAATGTCAGATGAACTATAGTGAGCTTTTTGAGCAGATAAAGTTAAAGAGGAGTTTCCTTTGTGTCGGACTCGATTCCGATTTTGATCTTATTCCTGATCATCTAAAAGATACTGACGAACCTCAGTTCCAATTTAACAAGTCCATTATTGATGCAACCTGTGAATATGCTGTTGCATATAAACCAAATCTGGCATTTTACGAAGCCAGGGGTGCACAAGGTTGGATCGAGCTCGAGAAGAGTGTCAGATATATCAAAGAGAAAGATCCTTCGATCTTTATTATTGCCGATGCTAAAAGAGGCGATATCGGAAATACGGCAAAGCTTTATGCTAAGGCATTTTTTGAATCTTCTCTATTTGATGCTGTTACTCTCTCTCCCTATATGGGCAGGGATTCTGTTGATCCTTTTTTAAGTTATGAAGGAAAGTGGGCGGTAATTCTGGCCCTCACTTCCAATAACTCAGCAACCGATTTCGAAACTCTAAAGCTGGATGCCGCAAGTGGAGGAAAGGAGCTTTACAGAGAGATTATAGAGCAATCGGCGAAGTGGGGTAGTGTTGACAACACAATGTATGTAGTTGGGGCTACAAGGCCCGAAAAACTGGCAGAGATAAGGGCATACTCTCCGGATCACTTCTTTCTTGTTCCTGGAGTCGGCGCTCAGGGCGGAAGTATCGAAGATGTCAGCAAATATGGTTTGAACCAAAAATGCGGACTCCTGATTAACATTTCAAGATCAATTATTTTTGCTGACCGAACTGAATTATTTGCGGAATCTGCTCATATAAAAGCAAAAGAGGCTGCCGGACAGATGTCTGCAATCCTCTTTGCTAATAAACTTCTTTAGAATTTATCTAATAATGTTTACTCCGGGAGTCGGGCAATTACTGTTCTGCTTCCGGTTACTTTTTCTCCCCTTTTTACCTCAATTTTTGAATCTAACGGCAGAAACAGGTCAATTCTTGAACCGAACTTGATGAAACCATACTCGGAAGATTGTTGGGCATTTGCTCCCTCTTTCGCATAGCAAACTATTCTTCTGGCGAGTAATCCTGCTATTTGTCTGAACAGAATGACTCTTTCACCGCTCCTTACTGCGACAGATGTTCTCTCATTCTTCTCCGATGATTTAGGGTGGAATGCAACAAGATATCTTCCCGGATGGTATTTATAGTATTCTATATTACCGGTTGTTGGAAACCAGTTTATATGCACATTGAATACACTCATGAATATTGATACCTGAATAGCGTTCTGCTTCAGATATTCACCCTCATATACCTCTTTGATAATAACTATCTGTCCGTCGGCTGGTGCAACTACTGCTCCATCTTCAATATATGGTGCTCTATCCGGTACACGAAAAAATCTGCAGATGAAGAAGAAAAGCGTGATTCCGGATAGTGTGATAATCCATTGTACAGCGGGACTATCAGAAAGTGTAAGAAATAGTATTACAGCAATTGCAATTATTATAAAGCTGTTAATTATTATGCGTTTGCCCTCTTTGTGAATTTTCATTATTTATTGGATCAGAATAGATTAAACAAAAGAATATAAGTAATTGCGGCGGGGAATGCAATAAGAGCTCCGTCGAATCTGTCCAGCAGACCTCCGTGTCCCGGCATTATCGTGCCTGAGTCTTTGACATTATATCGTCTTTTAAAGAGTGACTCAGTAAGGTCGCCAAATACTCCGCCGATATTGATAATCAAGGATATTGCTATTATGTGTATTAACGGTATCGTTATAAAATCTGTATAGTGGATTATTACGCCTGTAACAACAGCCGCTATTAAACCTCCTGCAAAACCCTCCCATGATTTCTTGGGCGATACCGATGGGAAAAGTTTATGACCGCTCTTCTGACCAAATGTCACTCCGGCTACATATGCTCCAACATCCGATGACCATAAAATGAAGAACATGGATAACAAAAGGTTGGGGTAATATGTTCCGTCCGCGCCAAATACCACAAGTGAAGTCATTGTAAATGGGAGTGTGGTGTAAAGGATTGCACCTACTAATGTTGAACCCTCCTGCCTGTCATCGCTCTTTTTGATATATAGAGGTGCAGCAAGTAGTATGCAGAACGATACGGCATTTAAAAGTAAGATATCCAAGCTAAGGTTGTACCTGTGTATGAAGTAGACAGTAGAGAACATCAACGCCGAAGCAAACAGGGTTAAAGAGCTGATATATTTTTTCTTGTTGATCTTTGATATCTTAAGATATTCGCTTGTCATAACCAGAACTGCGAATAACATTATAAATGCATAAACAGAAGGCCCTGCTAGGAGGCCTCCTGTCATTATTACCAGAAAAACAGAACCACTAAGAGTTCTTGTCAATGTATTACTCATTTGTGCTCTCTCCGGGTTCTTGTTTATTTTCGTCGTTGCCGTTTACTATATCGGCTCCTTTACCCGATCTTTTTCCGAATATTGCCTCAAGATCTTCCGAAAATATTACCTCTCTGTCCAAAAGGAGTTCTGCTAACTTAACAAAACCATCTCTGTTTTCATTCAATACCTTCTTTGCAGTAACATAAGCTTCATCGATAAATCTCTTCGCCTCTTTGTCAATCATCTCCGATGTCTTTTCGCTGTATGGTTTGCCAAATGAGTATCCTGAAGATTCCGAAGAGTCATAGTAAGAGAGATTACCAATTTCGGTACTCATTCCAAGGTAAGCGACCATAGCATATGATTGTTTGGTTACCTTCTCAAGATCACTTAGCGCCCCGGTTGAGATCTTTCCGTTGATGATCTCCTCTGCGGCTCTTCCTCCCAGTGTTGCAGCCATCTCGTCCATCATCTGCTCGGTTGTGGTAATTTGTCTCTCCTCAGGCAGATACCAGGCAGCTCCAAGAGAGCGTCCCCTCGGTATTATTGTAACCTTAAGTAGTGGATTAGCATTAGGAAGCATCCAGCTTACAGTCGCGTGTCCCGCCTCATGGAAGGCAATAGTGCGCTTCTCTTCCGGAGAAATAATCTTACTCTTTCTTTCAAGACCTCCGACAATTCTATCAACTGCATCCAGAAAGTCCTGTTTGTCAATTGCCTCTTTGTTCTTCCTCGCAGCAATCAGAGCCGCTTCATTACAAACATTTGCAATATCTGCTCCGGAGAAGCCAGGGGTCTGTTTTGCGAGAAACTCTATGTTAAATCCATCAACAAGCTTCAGATTTCTAAGGTGAACTCCAAATATCTCTATTCTCTCCTTAAATTCCGGCAGATCTACGTGAATCTGTCTGTCGAACCTTCCGGCTCTCATTAAGGCTTTATCCAGAATATCGGCTCTGTTTGTTGCAGCCAGTATGATTACTCCTGAGTTTGATCCGAAACCATCCATCTCAGTCAATAACTGGTTCAGGGTGTTCTCCCTTTCGTCATTTGAAGAGAATCCCACATTTCTGCTTCTGGCACGGCCAACGGCATCAATTTCGTCGATAAAGACGATGCATGGACTCTTCTCTTTTGCCTGACGGAACAAATCCCTCACTCTCGATGCTCCAACTCCTACAAACATCTCAACAAAATCGGAACCCGATATCGAAAAGAATGGAACATCTGCCTCACCGGCAACTGCCTTTGCAAGCAGGGTCTTTCCTGTACCTGGAGGCCCTACCAGAAGGGCTCCTTTCGGAATTTTACCGCCAAGTGATGTGTATTTCTTTGGATTTTTAAGGAAATCAACAATTTCCATTACCTCAACCTTAGCCTCTTCGAGACCGGCAACATCTTTGAATGTTATCTTAACGTTATTCTCTTTGTCGAAAAGTTTCGCCTGTGATTTTCCAACATTGAAAATTCCGCCGCCGCCACCTTGACCGCCACCCATTGACCGGTTCATCCTGCGGAGCATAAAGAACCATATTCCCAGTAAAATGAGGGGTAGGAGCAGCCAGTTAAGAATTGTTCCCATATAGTCAGTTCTCTCCTCAGTCTCTACTGCGAATCTGCTGGTCTCCTGAAGCGGATCTCTGACAAGTGCTATCTGCTCTTCAAAATTGAAATTTTGAGAGACGGTAGAGTAAAAGTGAGGACCGTGTGCAGGAATCTTGCCGCCAGAGCGGTTTTTGTACCGGACCAGTCTATCCTTTTTGATATATACTTCACACTTATTTATATTGCTTATGAATATGATCTTCTCCACATCACCTGCGGGAATCATCTTCTCTTTAACCTCAGTCCATTGGCTTTTAACCGGCTCTCCCCCGTCATATGTAAACCACATATAGCCGATAATTGACAAAAGTACAATGTAAATCCACATTACATTGAACTTTGGAGGCCAGAGGTTCTCCGGTTTTTTAATTTTTGGTTTTGAGTTATCTTCCATTATTTAAGTTTATTCATTATAAATTGTTTTTTCGGCATCTGCCCAGAGATCTTCCAATCTGTAAAAGTTCCGATACTCTGTCTGAAACACGTGTACTACAATGTTCCCGTAATCAAGAATTATCCAGAATGCATTCTCTTTACCCTGCTGCCTTGTAACTTTTCGTTTACATTTAACCAACATCTCCTCTTCGATGTTATCGGCAATGGCCATTACCTGCGGTCTTGAATCTGCATTGCATACTACAAAGTAGTCACAAATGGATGTACCTATAGATTTAAGATTGAGCGAACAGACATTTTGTCCCTTCTTATCCAGCATTGCCTGAGCAACACAGTTTACCTCAATTTGTTCAACATCCTGATTAGTTGTTGTTTCTTTTGCTTTTCTTGGTGACACTATTTCTAAATTATTTTACTATTTTTATACGCTGCAAATTTACTGCAATTTTGCGGCCAAATCAAATAACTCTTTATTATGTTACAGGTTAAGTGGTACGAATCAATAGACTCAACTAACAGTGAAGCCCTTAGGCAGATCTCTTCCGATCCCGAAATTACTGTCTTTGCAGCACATTATCAGACACATGGAAGGGGGCAAAAGGGGAATCACTGGGAGAGTGCAAAAGGGGCAAATCTCACCTTCTCGCTGCTGGTGAAACCAATATTTATCCCTGCTACGAGGCAGTTTGTCATTTCTCAGACAGTGACCCTCGCATTACTGGATTATCTTAATAGTAAGAATATTGTAGCAAAAATTAAGTGGCCAAACGATATTTATGTCGGAAATAAAAAAATATGTGGGATTTTAATTGAAAATCATTTTTCAGATGCCAATTTGTCAGCATCAATTATCGGAATCGGACTAAATTTAAATCAGATAAAATTTGACACAGATGCTCCTAATCCGACCTCAATGAGATTGATTACTGGTGAGGAGTATAACTTGGCTGAAGAGCTGAGTTGCTTCTGCTCTTATTTTGAATCCAGATACAATAAGTTGAAAAATTGTAATTTAGATAGTTATATTCCGGAGATAGATTCTGAATATAAATCAAATATGTTCCAATTCGGGGTTGCTGCAAAGTACGAAAATATTGCTACAGGAGAGCAGTTCTCAGGAATAATCAGGGGCGTAAGTGACAATGCTTGCCTCGAAGTGGAAACCGAAGATAGGAGCATAAAGAGGTTTGCCTTTAAGGAGATTAAGTATATTATCGACTACAATTAGTAAGTGAGTCAATTGTGGCCAGAGGATCCGGACTACCGAATACATAGCTTCCGGCAACAAGTATATCTGCACCGGCCTTTACCAATGCCCCGGCATTCTCTCCGTTAACCCCGCCGTCGACCTCAATGAGGCACGAAGCTCCTCTCTTAATTATCATCTCTTTAAGTCTTTCAATCTTACTTATTGAAGATTGGATGAATTTTTGAGAAGCAAATCCGGGATTTACACTCATAATAAGTATATAATCGGCCTCTTCCAGAATATATTCTAGAGATGTTATATTGGTGTGAGGATTTAGTGCAACTCCGGCTTTCATCCCCGCATCCCTGATTTGCTGAAGGGTTCTGTGCAGATGTACAGATGCTTCGATATGCACGCTTAAATAGTCAACTCCCGACTGGGCAAATCGCTCGATGTACCTTTCCGGATTTACTATCATAAGATGGGCATCCAGAGGTTTCTTGGCGCGGGCAGCTATAGTCTCTACCAGTGGGAACCCATATGATATATTCGGTACAAATACCCCGTCCATTATATCCAAATGGAATAAACCGGCACTACTTGAATTCACAAGATCAATATGATTGCCGAGGTTTGCAAAGTCGGCAGACAACATCGATGGAGCAACAATAACCGCCATTATACTCTATTTTATGTTTTCAATTATATGAACCAGCAACTTTGCAAATTTTTCCAAACTTGCAATCTCAAGCCTCTCGCCAGGCGCATGTACACCTCTTAAAGTAGGTCCGAATGAGATCATCTCAATTCCGGGATATATAGCTTCGAACATTCCACACTCTAATCCGGCGTGAATAGCCTTTACCAAAGGTTCTGTTCCGAAAAGTGAAACATATGATGCAACTCCTGTTTTCAATAGTTGGGAATTAGGATTCGGTTTCCATCCCGGATATTCAGATTCGTGAGAAACTTCGGCTCCGGCAAGTATGAAGACCGACTCTATTCTGTTTGCAGCGTTATACCTTGCACTGTTTATAGAGCTACGCTGACTTGTACAAACCGTTATTATGCCTGGCTCACTCATTTTTACAGACGCAAGGTTGGTTGATGTCTCTACAAAGTCTTTAATATCCTGGCTCATAGCCAGAACTCCGTGAGGCACTCCATTTAGTGCCAGGATAAGATTGTCTGTAGTACCGCTGTCTATAGAGCTCTCTCTGGGGAAAGTTGCAGTGGCCAGAGCAGTAAGTTGAGGTTCTGTTATGTTGTACTCCTGTTTGATATCTTTATTGAAGATCTCTATAAATTCGATACTCTTCTGAAGGTTGCTCTTATCTATGGCAATTATTGCAAAAGCCTCTCTTGCAATAGCGTTGCGCTTGTTTCCTCCGTCGATTTCACACAAGCTGAAATCGGTCAGTTTTTTAAGTGAGTATAGAGCTCTGGCTAATAGTTGAACGGCATTTGCTCTGTTCTTATTAATATCGTCTCCGCTGTGGCCTCCTGTTGCTCCTTTTATATCCAGTTTAAGAAATTCCCTCTTGCCTGAAATAGTCTCAGAGTTATAGCGGAATCTTGCAGTAGTGTCTATTCCTCCTGCACATCCGATAAAAATCTCCCCCTCATCTTCGGAGTCAAGGTTAATAAGGTATTTGCCTGAAATGAATCCGGGTTTAAGTGATTTAGCACCTGTCAGACCGGTCTCCTCCTCTGTTGTGAAGAGCGCCTCAATAACCGGAGCATTAATGGTTTGATCGGCGAGAATTGCCAACTGCGCAGCTACTCCTATACCGCAATCGGCACCAAGAGTTGTGTCAGGCGCAATCATCCATCCATTCTCAATTATATATTTGATAGGGTCTTTAGAGAAGTCGTGTTTACTTGAGCTGTTCTTCTCACACACCATATCGCTGTGACTTTGAAGTACTATTGCAGGCAGATGCTCTTTGCCCTTTGAAGCCTTTTTAATTATTACAACATTTCCGGCATCATCTTTTTTGTATTCCAGATTATGCTTTATGGCAAAATTGCACAGATATTCAATAATCTGCTCTTCATGACCGGATTCCCTCGGAATTTTGCATATTTCGTCGAAATATGACAGTATGGTTGATGTTTCCATTATTTAGGAGTGTAATTGCTTTTCGATCTCAACGACAAATTTTTTGAAGATTTTGTCGGTATCCATAAGGTCTCGTACAGTCTTACAAGCATGAAGAACAGTTGCGTGATCTTTTCCTCCGGTTTGGGCTCCTATTGTGGTAAGTGAGTTATTTGTGAGATTCTTACTCAAATACATCGCAATTTGCCTTGCCTGTACAAGCTCTCTTTTTCTGGATTTGGAAAGGAGCATTTCAGGGGTAATCTTGAAATAGTTACAAACAGTTTTTTGGATTTCCGGAATTGAGATCTCCACTTTATTTGCTGTAATAAGTTTGTCGACCAAACTCTCGGCTAGCTGTAATGTAATCTTTTTATTATTGAAAGTTGCTTCGGCAAGAAGAGATATCAGCAGACCCTCGATCTCCCGGATGTTGTTCGATGCTTTATTTGCTATATAATTAATAACTTCATCGGATAACTCTATGCCATCGTAATAACTTTTTGCCTTAATTATTGCGACTTTGGTAAAGAAAT